>JBCBDK010000206.1:0-7035 GCA_038529675.1 Actinomycetota bacterium | reverse complement strand
CTGCTGGCAGGGCGCATCTAGCCTCGTGGGATGACCACGATCACGGTGGACGGCGCCTGCCATCACGACTGTCCCGATTCGTGTGGCTGGACCGCCACGGTCGACACGTCGGGCCCGGCCCCGGTCGCGGTGAAACTGCGTGGCAACCCCGACCACCCGTTCTCCCAGGGCGAGCTGTGCCCGAAGGTCAACCGGTTCCTCGACCGCGTGTACTCGCCGGACCGACTCCTGCATCCGCTCCGGCGGGTCGGGCCGAAGGGTTCGGGCGAGTTCGAACCGGTCAGCTGGGACGACGCGCTGGCCGAGATCGCCGACCGGCTCGGGGGCGTCATCGCCGAGCACGGCGCCAGCGCGATCCTCCCCTACTCCGACGCCGGCAACCAGAGTCTGCTGTCGATGTTCGCCGCCGGTGGTCGGCTGTGGTCCCACCTCGGCACCACCCAGGTCACCGGCTCGGTGTGTGGGCTGACCGCCGCGGCGGGCTCGGCGTCGACGAACGGCTCGGGTGCCGGCCTGGAAGCGACCGACATGGTGCACTCGAAGCTGATCGTGATCTGGGGGACGAACACCCGGCTCACGAACCGACACCTCTGGCCCTTCATCGAGGAGGCGCGTGCGGCCGGTGCCCGGATCGTCGTGATCGATCCGATCCGGACGCTGACCGCCGAGGCGGTCGACCCGGGGCGAGGCGACCTGTTCATCCAGCCGCGCCCGGGTACCGACGTGGCGATGATGCTGGCGATGATGCACGTCGTCGTGCGTGACGGGCTCGTCGACGAGGAGTGGGTCCGCGAGCACACCGTCGGGTTCGACGAGCTGGCGAATGCGGTCGCCGACTGGACGCCTGCGCGAGCAGCGGACGAATGTGATGTCGACGCGGACGTGATCGAGGTGCTCGCTCGTGACGTCGCGACCACGCAGCCGACCGCGTTCCGCACGCTGATCGGCGCCGAACACCACGAGCACGGTGCGATGTTCTTCCGCACCCTCGCCTGCATCCCGGCCCTCACCGGAGCGTGGCGTCACCTCGGTGGCGGCTTCTCGCGCAGCGTCGGCTACTGGACCGAGGGCCAGATCGAGTGGGACGCGCTGTCGCTGCCTGGCCCGGGTCCACGCCGCCAGGTGAACATGAACCGGCTCGGCGAGGTGCTCGACGGCTCCCACCTCGGCGTCGCGCTCGACCCTGCGATCCACGCGCTCGTCGTGTGGAACGTGAACCCGGTCGTGACGATCCCCAACGCCGACCTGATCCGCCGCGGCCTGCTCCGCGACGATCTCTTCACCGTCGTCCACGAGCAGTTCATGACCGACACGGCGCGCCTCGCTGACCTCGTCCTGCCGGCGACGACACAGCTCGAGGCCGACGATGTCGTCTTCCCGTGGGGACATCTGTGGGTCGCGTACAACCGGGCGGCGATCGAACCGCAGGGCGAGTCGTGCAGCAACACCGAGCTGTTCCGCCGCATCGCTGCGGCGCTCGACCTCGACGAGCCAGCGCTGTTCGCAGACGACGAGACACTGCTGCGCGAGGCGATGCCGACGATCGATCTCGATGAGCTGCGGCGCGAGCGCTGGCTCGAGACTCCGCTCTACCCGGCCGACCGGTTGCCGTTCGGCGCGCCGGCCGAACGGATCCGGCTCGCGTCCGACGAGCTCGAAGCCGACGGCCAGCCCCGCGTGCCTGCGTACACCCCGGCGAGCGAGTCGCTCGGCCGGCTCGACCATCGCGACGGCAACACGTTCCAGCTGCTCACCCCGAAGCAGCACACGAGGTTCCTCAACTCCGGCTATGCACATCTTCCCAAGCACGGGCCGATGGAGGGCGGCCCGTACCTCGAACTGCATCCGGACGACGCGGCGCGACTGGGCCTCGCAGACGGCGCGACGGCACGCGTGTCGAACGGCCGTGCCAGCCTCGAGCTGCGGGTGAAGGTCTCCGGCCGGTTGCGGCCGGACGTCGCAGCGATCCCCTTCGGTTGGTGGCGCCACGACCATCCCGACGGCGGCGTGGCGAACAGCCTCACGAACGACGCGCTCGCCGACTGGGGCGGCGGCGTCGCCTACTTCGACACCGTCGTCGACATCCACCCCGCCTGAGACCCGACGGTCGACGTAGCCGGATGGGCCTGAGCGCTCGGGGCGGCATCGTTACATTGGGCGAGTGGCCGGTGAGCTGATCTACGCGTTCCGGGTCATGCGTCTCCCGCTGCTCGACGCCGGTGGCGCACCGATCGGTCGCATCGAGGACCTCGTCGCGATTCCCGGACGGCCTGCGCGGCGCGGTGACACCGCGATCGCCCCGCGTATCGTCGGTTTCGTCGCGGACAGCCAGCGGCGCCGCATCTTCGTCAACGCCAACCGGATTGCCGAACTCGACGGCGACGGCGCCCGGCTCCGCAGCTGGGACGTCGACCTCAACCCGTTCAAGGCCCGACCCGGCGAGGTGCTGATCGGCCAAGAGCTGATCGATCGACGCATCGGCGACGAGACCGTGTCCGACATCGCGCTGCGTCGCGTCGACGACGGCCGAACCCAGACCTGGGAGATCGAACAGGTTCGACTCACGCGCCGCTCGGGCCTCGGCCGCCGCTCGACCCGCCTGGTCGACGCCACCGAGGTCCCCCAGCTGTTCGATCAGCCGACCGAGATGGAGGCCGAAGCCGCTCGGCTCCGCGACTTCCACCCCGCCGAGGTCGCCGCGGTCGTACGCCGCCTGCCCGACGCGCAGCGGCGCCAGCTGGCCGAGGCGATGGACGACGAACGACTCGCCGACGTCCTCGAGGAGCTGCCCGAGGAGGAGCAGATCCGGATCGTCGACGGGCTCGACCGCGAGCGACTCGTCGGCGTGTTCGACGAGATGGAGTTCGACGACCTCGCCGACCTCCTCGGTCAGATGACCAAGGTGCAGCAGGAAGCGATGCTCGACGTCATGGACGACGAGGACGAAGCCGTCGTCCGCCGCCTGCTGTCGTACGAGGAGGGAACCGCCGGCGGCCTGATGACACCCGAGGTGATCATCCTCGGCCCGACTGCCACCGTGGCCGAGGCCCTCGCTCAGATCCGCGACCCGGACTGGGTCGTGTCGATCGCCACCCAGGTGTTCGTCACCCACGCACCCTTCAAGTCGCCGACCGGCAGGTTCCTCGGCATGGTCCACATGCAACGGCTGTTGCGCGAGCCGCCGAGCATGGAGTTGCGCCGACTCGTCGCCGACGACCCGACCGTCTCGCCCGCCACGAGCGATCGCGAGGTCGCCGAACTGCTCGCCCGCTACGACATGCTCGCGCTCGCGGTCTGCGACGCCGCGGGCCGGCTGCTCGGTGCGGTGACGATCGACGACGTCGTCGACCGCATGCTCGGCACGGAGTGGCGAAAGCGTCGCGTGTCGAACGAGCCGACCACACCGGCGGCGGGTTCATGAGGCGGGCCGGTGACCTGAGCGCGCCGCGGCGCGGACAGCGGCTCAACATCACCGTGGACCGCGACGCGTTCGGCAGCTTCGCCGAGTCGATCGCGTCGTTCATCGGCACGGCCCGGTTCCTCGTGTACCAGACCGTCTTCATCACGGTCTGGATCCTGCACAACACCCTCGCGCCCGACGCACTCGTGTTCGATCCGTGGTCGCGCGGTTTCACGCTGCTCACGCTGGTGCTGTCGATCCAGGCCGCATACGCGGCGCCGCTGATCCTCCTCGCCCAGAACCGTCAGGAGCGGCGCGACCGTGCGATGGCCGAGAACGACCGCAGCGTCGCCGAGCGCACCCAGAACGACACCGAGTTCCTCGCCCGCGAGATCGCGAGCGTGCGCGTGTCGCTGTCCGACATGGTCACCGGCGAGAGCTTCGACGAGCAGGTCGAACGCGTGACCGAGGTGGTGGAGCAGCTCGGTCGTCGGATCGAGGCGTTGACCGAACGCCTCGACGCGAACGACACCCCACGCAGCACCGACCCCGTCGACGCGACCTGAGCGGCTCGCACACGCCCTTCCCTCCGGGTGGCTGCCGACGCCGCCGACACCCGACGCCGGCTGACCCGCTGTGCCGACGGAGCGCTCAGTCGGCTGCGGCGACGCGTCGGATCAACGCCACCGTGGCGGTGGCGAACTCGGCCGGGCGCTCGATGGCACCGAGGTGGTCCATCGCCACCTCGACCACGTCGCCGTCGACCGCCGCCGCGAGCGCCCGCTGCTTGTTCGGTTTGACCAGGCGGTCGCGCGTGGACACGAGTACGCCGGCCGGAACGCCGAGCGACGCCGCCCAGGGTCGCGCGTCGTAGCGACTGAGGGCCTTGCCAGCTTCGACCATCACCCGCGCGTCGTTGCGCATCGTCTCGGCAGCGAGCCAGTCCCGGTACGGCGCGAGCGGCGAGTCGTCGCGGACCAGCGTACGGACGCCACGTCGCAGAACGTACGGGTTGAGCCAGGAGCGGATCGCCGAGCCGAACAACGGAACGAGTCGCCACGCGACCCGCTCACGAAGCGTCGCCCGCCACTCGAGCGCGGTCGCCTGGAGGACGAGCCCGGCGACGAGGTCCGGGTGCCGCCGGGTCAGGTGCAGCGCGACCGGACCACCCATCGAGTACCCGACGGCGACGACCGGGGCGAGGCCGAGCTCGCGGCACACCGCAGCGGCGTCGTCGGCGACGTCTTCGAGCTCGTAGCGATCGAACGACCGCAGGCCGCGGCCGTGCCCGCGATGATCGACGCCGACGAACGAGCACACCTCAGCGAGCGCCTCGTACGCCGCGATGAACTGCAGATCGGCCGACGCGGTCCACCCGTGCAGCAGCAGCACGGTCGGTGCCGCGGGATCGGGGTGGACGTGCTGTCGGACGAACATCTCACCGCGACCGGCGAGCCGGACGATCCGCCCCGCTGGCAGGAACGGTGGGAACGGGGACCCCGCCTCGGCCCGATCGGTGACGGCCGGGTCGGTGGACCCGACGCCGGTCGGTGACGGCGACGACCCACCGGTCGCCGACGCGGCGGCGTGCTCAGCCGTGTGCGGACCGGTACGGGAGGCAGCGGCGTCAGCCATGTGTCGGCCCCGTCGTGGTCGGAACACCCGTGAAGCTCTGCAGGCGCACGCCCAGACGCTCGACCACGCGGAGCATCTCCAACGTGTCGAGGTCGGCGCTGCCCGGGACGACGACGCCGGGCTCGAACGATCCCGAGCAGATCGCATGCAGGAACGCGCCTGCGGTCGCAGCAGCAGCGGTGCCGACCAACTCGGCGATGCCGGCGACCGCGGTGCGTCGGCCGCCGGCAGCGTCGAGCCCCGAGACCTCGATCCTGATCGCGCCGACACCACCCTCGGAGTGCGGAGGACTCAGCATCGGGAGCCGCGACGTGAAGCGATCGCGTCGGTTCGCCGACATCCGGGCCGTGATCCGCTCGGTGTCGGGGAACGACTCGCGCAGCAGGATCGGCGACGGCACCTCGGCGCGATAGCAGTCGTAGGCCCCGACCGGCTCGGGGAACCAGATCAACTCGCGTCCGGTGCCCGCTCGCTCGACGACCTCCTGTCCGTCGACGATCGAGATCGACGTACGCGCCAGCGCCCGGTGGTGTTGGCGTGCGCATGACGGGCCTGCCGTGCCGTGGATGCCGACGCGGATCTCGTCGATCGTCGCGAGGTCGACGGCCAGGTGCCGGGCGAGGAGCCCACTGAGCCCGGGCGACATGCCTGCGCCGACGACGAGCGGAACGCCGGCGCGCTCGGCCGCGTGGCCGAGTGAGAGCAGCGCACGGACGTCGGCGACCTGATCACTGATCGAGACCACACCGATTCCTCGTCCGACGAGCGCCGCGGCGTCGCCGAGGTGTGGGGTCGGGCGGGCGAGGACCGCGGCGTCGACACCGTCGAGCAGATTCGAGGTGCGCGCGTCGTGACGGCGGGTGTCGACGGCGACCACGTCCGCATCGGGAACGATCAGGCCGATGCGTCGACGGAGTCGTTCACCCGCCACGCCGGTGCCGACGACGGCGACCCGACGGCCGCGTCGATCAGGATCGGCCGGCATCGTCGACACGGTCCTGGTCGGGCAGTTCGAGCGGGCGCCAGCCGCCGTGTTGCGGTGGTGTGCCGCCACTCCCCCGCAGGCGGATGCCCGCCGCGAAGCACACGCCGAGGATGATCGCCGATCCGAGGCGCCGGAAGAACTTCACGACGACATCATCGCCCGTCGACGAGCGATTCGACACTCGGCCCGACAACGACAACGACGCCCCGAGGGGCGTCGAGTGGTGGGGCTAACAAGAATCGAACTTGTGACCTCATCGTTATCAGCGATGCGCTCTAACCGACTGAGCTATAGCCCCGACAGGTCGGTGAGGCTAGCGGGAGGGCCGTTCGTTCGCACTCGTGTCGTCGACCACCGCTTCACGCACGAGCGGACCCGATTCGCCGGTGATCGTGGCCGGAACCGGTGGCTCCGGTCGGCGTACGACGAAGCGTCGGAGCGGTGACGTGCGGGTCTCGACGACCTCCTCTTCGAGCACCGTGAACCGCACGCCGCCGACGAGGTCGGTGATGAGGTTGAACAGCGTCGCGAGGAGCACGGCGAGACCGGTGAGACCGATCACGACGAACAGACCCGCGATCCACGCGGCGTGGTAGATCTCGCCGCCGTTGAACTCGAAGCTCTCCCAGCCGAACGACTCGAAGAAGCGCTCGACGTTGTCGACGGTGCCGGTCGCGTGGGCGACGCTCCACAGCAACACACCGGCGGTCAGCACGGTGATGTACAAGACGATGTTGGCGACGATCGCGATCTTGAACACGCTCCACGGGTCGACGTGGCGCACGACGCGGGTGACCTTGCGGACCCGTGGCTTGCGACCGAGGACGCGGGGCACACGCGCCGGGATCGGCACCGGCGCAGGGTCGTAGTCGAGCGCACGTTTCGGGCGACGGCGGGCCGAGGTGATGTCGTCCTGCGGCGCCATCTCGACCTGCGGGCCGTCGATGTCGGCACGACGAAGTTCTTCGAGGATCTCCTCGGCGATCTCGTCGGGATCGAGTTCGACCTCGTCGGG
>JBCBDK010000205.1:0-7056 GCA_038529675.1 Actinomycetota bacterium | reverse complement strand
CACCGCGGGCGGCGTCGACGAGCTGCTGGACCAGTGAACCCTTCGTACCTTCGTCGAAGAGACCGGTGCCGAGCTCGGCAGCGATCGACGAGACGTTCTCGTCGGTCGACGCGATCGGGCCGTTGACGACCGGATCGATCGCATCGTCGTCGATCACACCGTCCTCGAAGGTGACCACGAGCCGGCCGACGTAGCTGTACTCACCGTCGGTGCTCACGACCACGGCGGGGTCGCCGTCGGCGTTGGTCCCGACGAACGGGTACGGCAGCGCGGCCACGTCGCCGTCGCGCAACACGTCGTCGTCGTCTGCGAGCAGCGTGTCGGAGCCGCCGGCGATCACGATGTCGACGCCCGACAGCAGCCCGATCAGCTCCTGCTCGAGCGCGAACTGCTGTAGGTGGCTGACCAGGACGACCTTGTCGACGTCAGCGGCGAGGATCGCGTCGATCGACGGCTGCAACACGGCGGCCAGCGCCGGCATGTCGTTGGTCGTCGGACCGATCGCCGTGGTCAGGCCCGGCGACGAGATCGTCTGGAGCAACGGCGTGGTCGCGCCGACCACGCCGATCGTCTCACCACCTGCGTCGACGAGCGTCGCCGGCGCGATCTTCGGCGTGTCGGCCGCTCCTGCCGCCGACTGGTCCGGACCGGTCGCGAACGCGGTGTTCGGAAGCAGGTCACTCGTGAACAGGTTGCCCAGGTCGCCGTCGGCGGAGAAGTCGAAGTTGGCCGACAGGTAGGGGAACTGTGCGCCGACCCAGCGGTCGTCGCCGAGCCCGTCGCCGCGAAAGTCCTCTTCGATGATCGACTCGAAGGCATCTGACCCGAGGTCGAACTCGTGGTTGCCGACGGCTGAGGCGTCGAACCCGATCACGTTCATGATCGAGACGTCGACGCGGCCTCCGCCTTCGCGGAGCCCGGCGTACTCGGTCGTGCCGAACAGCTCGTTGTAGACGTCGTTGAACACGCCACCGTCACGGAAGACCGCACGATCGCCGGCAGCGGAGAAGAATGGCCCGGGAATGTAGTTGTCGCCGGCCGACACCGTGATCGACCCGTCCGCCACGTTGCTCTCCTCGAGTCCGTCGACGATCGCCGCGAAGTTCGGCGCTCGGTCGAGCGCATCGACACCACCTTCGAGGTCCGACGCGTGAAGGACCTGCAGCGTGAAGACCTCGACCTCCGGCAGCGTGAAGCGGGCGACCATCGGCTCGTGGTCCGAGCCGGTCGTCGCATCGCCGAGGTCACGGGCGAAGTCCACGTTCGTGTGCACGACGTCGAACTCGGCGTCGGCGGCGAGCAAGCCGTCGGTGACGAAGATGTGGTCGAGTGCCTGGCTGTTGCCCTCGAAGATGAACGTGTACGAGGAGTCGTCGTCGCTCGGTCGCTCGGTCAGCAGGTTGGTGAGGACCGGCTCGGGGCCGGGCAGCACCTCGGCGAGTTCGTCGGTGAACTCGAACGTGTTGAGATCGCCGGCGACCGCGACGAGGGCCTCGGGGTTCTCCGCGAGGAGCCCGTCGACGAGGTCGTTCATCGCCTGCGCCTGCGCGCCCCGCTCGGCCTCGCCGGCTTGCACGAAGGGCTGGACACCACCGAACACCGGGGTCGAGCCGAAGCGCGACGTGAAGTGGTTGTTGGCCACGACGATCTCGTTGCCCTGGAAGTCGAACGTGCCGACCAGCGGATCACGTGACCCGGTCGGGAAGGCATCGATGTCGAGCGACTCGACATCGGTCAGCGAGACCCGGTCGGGGTTCCAGAGGAAGCCGTTGCGGATGTTGCCGCCCGGCTGACCGCCGAACTCGTTCGGGACCGGCGGGACCACGTCGACCCATTCGTAGCTCGGCCCGCCGGCCGCCTCGATCGCAGCGACGAGGAGGTCGAACGTCTGGTCGGCGTCGACGACGTCGTCGTCGACCGTGCCGTTGTTGTCCTGGATCTCCTGGAGCGCCACGACATCGGGCCCCGCCATGTTGTCCGCGATGTGGCCGCCGACGATGTCGAAGCGGGCCCCGTCGCCGGGGTCGAGGTTGAGCACGTTGTAGCTGCCGAGCGTGAACTCGTCGCCGTCGGGGGCGAGCTCGGTCACCTCGGGTTCGAGGCCTCCGTCGCGGCGCACCCTGATCGCCTGGGTCGCGTTGACCTCGAAGTTGCCGAAGCTGTACCCGACGACGCCGGTGACGTCCCGGAGTTGGTCACCGACGTTCAGGAGCGGCACGTCGTCGGGATAGATCGTGCCGTCGAACTGGATCTGGACCCGCTCGGGGTTCTGATCGCCGGTGTTGTCGACGTCGGGCTGGAGCGCGATGCCACCGCGCGACGTCAGCGCATCGGCGGGCTCGACTGCGTCGCCGCCGTCGAGCACGGCGAACGCCTCCGCACTGAACGGGTTGAAGCGACGCGTCGCGCCGACGATCTGCGGATCGTTGAGGCGGACGAGCATGCCTTCGATCGACTCGTAGAAGTCGATGCCATCGGCGAACGGGTCGAACGGATCGCCCGGCTCGTTGCGCAGGTCGACCGGGAGTTCGTCGTCGGAGATGACGTCGACCTTCGGCGCGGTGCGACCGTTCGGGCCGCCGATCTTCTCGGGGAAGACCCACTCACGCACGAACCGGCCGTTCTTGCGGAACTGCAACACGTCGGCGCCGATGATGTTGGTGGTCGAGAGGTTGCCCGTGCCGAAGCCGCCGGGGATGAACTCGGACACCTCGCCGGTGATGCGCACCTTGCGCAGCGGCTTGAGGTCGTCGAGGTCGAAGCTCGAGCGGAACGTCGAGACGAAGATGCCGTCCGATGTCCGATTGTCGCCGTCGCCGTCGTTGTCCTGGACGTAGAACCCGTTGAAGGCGACCGCGGTGATCACCCCGTCGAAGCGCACCATCTCGCCGACTCTGGGCGAGACGTGGCCGCGACCCTGGATGTCCATGATCGTGGTGAACGGGATCGACTGGTCGATCTGCGCAGACGCGCTGTCGCCGGTTCCGACGACGAGCGCACCGACACCGAGTGCTCCGGCGGCGAGCGCTGCGAGACGGCGCCGACCGGTTCGACGGCCGGTGAGTTGACGGTGTTCCATGAAACCCCTCCAAGGATCGTGAGTGCGCATGCACCCTGGCAGTGGAACGTAGCCCAACGGATGCGGTCAGCCGACCGGGCGGCGAACCCTCGGTGAAGAACACTGGTCGATGGTCGACGTTGTGCGTTCGCTCGGACGAGCAGGGTGCTCGTTCGAGCGAATTCGCGTCTGGGCCACGCTCGAACGAGAGCGGATCACACCGCGATTCCCACACCGCGACTCGCACACCGCGACTCCGGGGGGTGGGGTTCTCCCCACCACCGAGACGCCAGCCGACGGGATGGTACCGAGGGCTCGCATCAGCGACGGTGGGTTCATGACCGACACTGCGCGAGCGCCCATCGACCTCGATCCCGCCGCGGCCACCTCGACGCTTCCACCCCCACCCCCGCCACGATCCACCACCGACTCGTCGACGTCGACACCGGCCTCCGGGCCCACACCGCGTCCGGCGTCGGATCGTCTCGTCCGGCCTCGCGGCGGGCGGCGGATCGGCGGCGTCTGTGCCGGCATCGCCGACCGGTTCGGATGGAGCCGGACGACCGTGCGCGTCCTGAGTGTGGTGAGCATCCTCCTCCCCGGACCCCAGGTGCTGGCCTACCTGATCCTCTGGATCGCGATCCCGAACGACGACGACTGAGGCCTCCCTCGGCCACGTCGTCAGGATCGGGCGTCGAAGTGGCGCAGCTTGTGTGGCTGCTGGCCGAGGTTCCGGTGCACGAACTTCGAGAAGTTCGATGGATCGGTGAAGCCGAGTGAACGCGCGATCCGGTTGATCGGAAGCGAGGTGTGGGTGAGGAGCCGTCGTGCCTCGAGCACGGTTCGCTCGTCGAGGACCCGCTTTGCTGTTCGGCCGGACACTCGTCGGCAAGCTCGGTCGATCGTACGTGTGCTGTACCCGAGCTCTCCGGCGAGGGCGTCGACGGTCGGCCGCTCCTGGAAGCGCCGCTCGATGAGCCCCAGGAACTCGCTGTATACAGCGGGTTGTTCGGCCGCAGCGGCCGTTTCGGCCGGTTGTTCGAGCCTCAGGCGGAGCAACAGCGTGCGCAGGAGCAGCCGGGTCAGTTCTATCCGCGCTGGCGATCCGTCGAAGCGCTTCTGTTCGGCGTCCAGTTCGCCGATCCAGGACGTCACGCGGGTGAGCGTTGGTCGCTCGATGCGCCAGTGGGTCGGCGTGGTGCCGCCGGGCGTCCACACCGGCTCGGCGCTCTCGACCCCCTCGGTCTCGGGGGGCCACAACACCATCAGGGCGTCGAAGTCGCCCGCTTGGACGAAGTGGTGCACCTGGCCGGGGCGGATGCGCAACACCGTGCCGACCGCCACCGGGACGCGTTCGAAGTCGACCTCGTGTGCGCCGGCTCCCTCGATGCAGACGAACAGGATGTGGAAGCCGGCGCGTTGGCTGCTGGTCATCTCCGGGCCGCCCATTCGCTGGAGCACGTCGGAGTGACGCAGGACCTGAGCGGGGAGGAGACGGTGTGGCGGGAAGTAGCCGATGTCGATGGGCTCGCGATCGCGAGGTTGTCGAGAATCGACCACTGCTTGTCACACTACAACCTCGACAATCACGTGTTTTCCGCTGATCATGGGGATCCTCAGCGAGTGAGGTCTGAATTCGACCGGCTCGCACGATCTGAGAGACCACCGCAACGAACCGATGCGGCCGCCCCGCATCCGACGCGCGGGACCATCGACCGCAACGAGCGTTCAACCCCCCGGTCTCTCGACGACGACAGGAGCATTCACATGACGACCAAGCTCGACAACGCGATCGCGCTGTACATGGAGGGAATCCGCGACGGCAACGCTCGCGAGGCGGTCACCAAGTACACCGGCGACCGCTACACGCAGCACTCGACCGGCGTGCGCGACGGCGTCGAAGGCTTCGTCGAGTTCTTCGAGCCGTTTCTCGCGAACAACTCCGACCGAGACATCCGGGTCGTCCGCTCGATCGAGGACGGCGACTTCGTGTTCGTGCACGTGTCGCAGTCCCTCAACGGAGGCGACGCGAAGTGGATCACGATGGACATGTTCGACACCGACGCCGACGATCAGATCATCGAACACTGGGACGTGATCGCCGAATGGGTCGACGAGACCGTGTCCGGCCACTCCCAGATCGACGGCCCGACCGAGATCGTCGATCTCGAGAAGACCGAGCAGAACCGGGCGACCGTCCAACGATTCATCGACGAGATCCTGATCGGCGGCGCTCAGAACTTCACCGACTTCATCTCCGCAGACACCTACATCCAACACAACCCGCAGGTCGGCGACGGCTTGGATGGCTTCGGTGCGTTCGCCGCCGGGCTCGCGGCCGAGGGCATGCCGATGGTCTACAAGTACGTGTACAAGGTGCTCGCCCAAGGCAACTTCGTCGTGTCGTACTGCCTGATGCAGATGGGCGACGAGGACTACGCCGTGTTCGACCTCTTCCGCCTCGAGGACGGACTGATCGTCGAACACTGGGACAACATGGAGCCGCTGCCACGGGGCGACGCGCTCGTCAACCAAGGCAAGTTCTGAAGCCCGACGCCTCAGCGTTGCAGGAACGCGACGACGTGGCGACGCCGACGCCCGTGCACAGATCGGCGGCGACACACCTCCTCCCGAGCGACCTGTTCGCCTCGTTCGACATCACCGTGACGTGAGTCGGCCCGGTGGAGCCATCAACCTCGCACGGTTCCGAGCGGACCTCGCACGCATGACGCACCGCGACGGGTGAAGGTCTGGTCAGAGGGGCGGCGGTCGTCGCGTGATGGTGGTGGTGTCAGGTGAGCGTGGAGAGGAACTGGTCTCGTTCCTCCTCGGGCAGCTTCTCGATCGCTCGACGGATGGCGGGCCGCGGCATCACCGACGCGTTGGCCCGGAGGAAGTCGATCACCTTGGGTCGGTGAACCGCCATCGTTTCGCGGAGCACCCAGCCGACGGCCTGATGGACGCTTCGACGAGGGTCGTCCACACAGTTCGCGATGAGCGCGAGACAGGGCTCGATCGGCATGAACACCGCATTCGTTCCGCTGTAGTGAACGAGGCTGACCACCGCAACGCGCCGGTGCCACTCACTCTGTGTCGTGCTCCACGTCGTCAGCGTGGGCAAGACATCGTCGCGATGCGCCTCGAGGACGTAGGAGTACAGACGTGCGAGGTCGTCCGCATGAGCCCAGTTGTCGATCCGTTCGATCCAGCCCTGCGCGGTTCGCCAGAACACCAGGCTCGGCTCCTTGGCGACCTTGGGACGGTATGCATCGAGTACTGCGAACAGCACATCACCGTTGTCGGACATGTTCCAGATGCCGTCCCAGCTTCCCAACACCCGTTCTTCGGTGTCGTCCGTGAACGAGAAGCCCGCTGCGACGCGGCGGCGCCGGGCCGCAGTTGCGATCCCCAGGTAGTGATAGCCGGATCGCCGATCGGCGCGCACGCGCTCGCCTCGCTGCGGTGACACGCCAGTCTCAGTCGCCAGAGCTCGAAGCGCGCCCAGCACCTCGTCGTGGTCGCGTCTCGCCGCCGCAGTGGTCACGAGCCCACGATCTCACAGCATCGCTGTCGACACGACGCAACTCACGTCGCCTGCCGGACTCGAACTGCCCGATGTCGGTGGCGAACTGTGCGATCTACTCGTCGCCGTCGGTGCCGAGTTGGAGCTCCCAGAACCCGACGTCGTACCAGTGGCCGAACTTGTGGCCGACACGGTGGAAGGTGCCGACGTGTCGGAACCCGACCCGCTCGTGCAGCGCCACACTCGGATCGTTCGGCAGCGTGATCCCAGCAATGGCAACGGCGATGCCCTCGGAGCGAAGACGGCCCACGAGCTCGGTCATCAACGCTCGCCCAACACCTCGTCCCTGGTGGCGTGGGCTCACGTACACGGTGGTCTCGCGCGTCGCGTCGTAGGCAGCTCGCGCTCGGAACTCCGTTGCGTAGGCGTATCCGAAGATCTCATCGTGGTCGTGGAACACCAGCCACGGGGCCGT
>JBCBDK010000204.1:0-7088 GCA_038529675.1 Actinomycetota bacterium | reverse complement strand
GCCGGAGGTGTCCGCTGACCAGATCTCGGTCCCGCTGGCGAGCAGCTCGTCGTCGTGAGCCGTGATCGTGCCGACCACTTCGCCCTCGTCCACGACATACATCTCGCTCGGCTCGACGCGGCCGTCGACGCGGACGTCGACGTCGTCGTCCTCGTAGCGGTCCTGGAGGTCTTCCTGCCACTCGATCACGGCTCGGGTCGTTGCCTCGTCGAACTCGTCGTCGACGTCGAGGTCACCGTCCGCGTCATGGCCGAGCGCGAGCAGCATCTCTTCGAGCGCCATCACGTCCTCGCCGGGTTCCACACCTTCGCTCAGCTCGCGCTCCAGTCCGTCCGGGGCGACGATCGCCGTGACCGGCGCGCCGTCGACCGTGTAGACGATGTCGCCGTTGGCGATGGGTGCGCCGGCCACGACGGCCAGCTCGATCTCGCCGCTGTGCTCGACGTGGCGCGTCGAGGTGATCGGGCCGCCACTCAGTTCGACCAGCGGTGTTCCCGCCGAGACCCGTTCGCCGACCTCGATGGGGACGTCGATCACCGGTGCGCTTCCGTCGATCACGATGAGGTCGGTCGCCGCGATCTGTCCGGTCGTCGCGACGCCGAGGTCTTCCTGCCACCGAACGACGGCGTCGGTCGTCGCGTCGTCCCAGACGTCGTCGACGACGAACCCGGTGTCGACCGGATCGCCGTCGTCGTCCTCGACGGTGTGGTGTCCGAGCGAGGCGAGATTCGCCTCGATCAACCGGACGTCGTCGCCGGTGGCGCCGGGGCCGAGTGTGCGATACATCGGCGTGTCGCCGACGAACGCGACGACCGGAAGCCCGTTGATCTCGTACACCGTCTGCCCGCGTTCGACCGAGTCGCCGTCCGCGACCACCTCGGTCACGACGCCGTCGGTGGCTGCCGTGAGCGCAACGGTGTCCGCGTAGACCATGCGCCCGTCGAGCTCTGTGAACTCGACGAGGTCGCGGACTTCGGCGGACACCGTCCGGAACGACATCGGCTCTGCCACGTCGGCCTCGTCGCCGTCGCCGGTGAGTACGACCGCGCTCGCCGTGCCGGCGGCGGCGAGTCCGAGACCGGCAGCGACGTAGGGCCAGCGTCGTCGGCGTCCCGACCGATTCGATGCCGACTCGGCGGAGTTGGTCGGGGGGCTCGGCGGCTCGGCGAGTCGAGTGTCGTCGCGCGTGTCACCGTTCGTCGGTGTGCGAACCGTCGCAGCGCCGGCCGTCGGGTCTGCGTTGTTCGTGGCGTCGTTGCGTTCGGGGTCGGTGATCAAGGTCATGTCGATCACCCGCCGGCGAGCCCGCCGGGCTGGCCGCCCGCGAAGAGGCCGCGACATGCATCGATCGCGGCCGCGTTGTCAGGATCGTTGGGGTCGAAGCCCTCGCCGAAGATCCCCGTGATCGCACCGGGTCCTGCGCCGGAGCTCAGGTCGGGATCGTCGACGTCCAGCCCGTTGTCGCGGAGGCACTCGGCGAAGTCGAGGAGTGCGTCCTGGGTCTCAGCGTCCAGCGTGCCACCGTCGCCGGGGAGGAACGACGCACCGTCGATGAGCGGTGCGCAGGCGTCCGCAGCAGCCTGGGTGGCGTCGGCATCGAGGCCGCCGAGGTCGCGTGGCAGCTGGCCTCCGAGGAGGTCGATGCTGCCGTCGGCGTTCGTGACGGGGTCTGGCCAGTCGATGCCTTCGTCCCGCATGCACCGGGCGAACGCCAGCGCCTGCTCTTCCTCGTCGGTTGCAGTCGCGTCGACGGCGCCGCCGTCCGCGTCGCTCGCCCCGGTCTCGTCGATGCTTGTCTGGTCGGTGCTCGCCTGGTCGGTGCTCGCCTCGGCCGCGCCGGCCGCCGACTGATCGATCACCAGCGCACCGCCGCCGTCGTTGTCGGTCGATGCGTCCGCTGTCTCGGCGGCGTCGTCGGACCCACCGCACGCCGCCAGCGCCAAGACGGCGGTCGCGGCGGTGGCCGACAGTGTTCGGCCCCGGATCGTGGTTCTCGGCCGTGTCGTCGTCGCCCCGGTCATCGCGGTCCCGGTCATCGCGGTCCCTGTCATGGTTCGTCGCATCGCTGCTCCTGTCATCGCTGCTCGTGTTGCGTGTCGAGGTGGTCCCCGACATGAGGTGGGAGCGATCGTTCCCAGCGGTGACAAGACGCCGATGAGTGCCGACTGAGCGTTCGATGACGCTTTGCTGAGCGGAACCTGAGCGCGCTCAGCCGACCGACGAGCCGACCGAGAAGCCGACCACGGCGCCGCCGGCCGGGTCGTTGTGCGCCCACGCCGTTCCACCGTGGACCTCGGCGACCTCGCGAACGATCGCCAAGCCGATGCCGTTGCCCGGTCGGGTGCGTGCCTTCGGCGACCGGAAGAACCGATCGAAGACGTGATCGAGGTCGTCGTCGGGGATGCCGGGTCCGTGATCGCGTACCTCGATCCGACCCGACGTCGACCGGACCGCGATCGGCCCGTCGATGCTGTACTTCGCTGCGTTGTCGAGCAGGTTCTGCAGCGCGCGTCGGATCATCGTCGGCCGTACCTCGACCACGGCATCGTCGGCCTCGACCACCACCTCGCGTCCGGTTCGCTGAGCCACACGTGCGGCCACGTCGCGGGCGAGGTCGCCCAGTCGCTCGGGTTCCGGTGCTTCGTCCGCACTCCTGATCGCAGCAGCGAGGTCGACGAGGTCGGACGCAAGCACCGAGAGTTGCTCGCAGTCGTCGACGGCACCGGCGAGGATCTCGTCGCGTCGCGGCTGCTCGATGCCGTCGCCCTGGAGGTGCTCGAGCCGCATGCGGAGGCTCGTCAGGGGTGTACGTAGCTCGTGGCTCGCGTCGGCGACGAGTCGTCGCTGCTGTTCGCGCCCGACCTCGATCGCTGCCAGCAGCCGGTTGTAGCTGTCGGCCATCTGGCCGATCTCGTCCGATCGTCGGACCTCGACGCGTGCGGGGACGTCGTCCAGGTCGGCCAGCGCTTCGGCGGTGGCGCTGAGTCGGGTGATCGGTCGCGACAGCCAACGCCCCACGACGAGGCTGGTGACGACGAGGATCGCGACCGCCACGCCCGAGACCAGTGCGAGACGGACTGCGAGGTCGTCGAGGCTCTGCTCCTCGTTCGTGATGTCGCGAAGCAGTTGGATGCCGATCGGGGAGCGGCCGTCGACCGACGGGAGCTCGCGCTCGGCCGCCCCGGTCAGCACCCGGAACGGCACGCCGCCGATGTCGATCGTCTCGAGGAACTGGCCGGTCTCGTCGAGTGATTCGAGCGCGGCATCGGTCGGCGAGGCGCCAGGCCCGCCGGTGAAGGTTCCGTCCGACCAGAGGATGCGCAGCCGAGTCGTGTCGCCCTGGGCCTCGAACGCGCTGGGGTCGGTGAGGAACGCCTCGGTCGTGGCGCGAGCCCGCTCGGTGTCGATCGGGAGCAGCTCCTCGCCGGTCGTGTCGTTGACGATGACGTCGGGACGTTGATCGACGTCGCCGAAGCCGCCTGCGCGCAACGCGATGAACGGGCCCAGTCGCTGCTGGAGTTCAGCGTCGACCGAGTCCCGTACCTCGTCCGCGGACAGCACGTAAGCCGTCGACGACACCGCCGAGACGGTGACGAGTCCGAGCGCTCCGAAGACGAGCGCGAGTCGGGTCTGCAGTCGCATCGTTCGCGTCTCGCCGATCCGGCCGTCAGCCCTCGGACCGGGCGACGTACCCGATCCCCCGCACGGTGTGGATCAGCCGGGGTCGGTCGCCTGCCTCGAGCTTTCGTCGGAGTTGGGAGATGCACACCTCGAGGGCGTTGGACAGGTGGTCGCTGTCGGCGTTCCAGATCTCGGCGTGGATCGTCGCCCGGTCGACGACCGCAGGAGCGCGCTCGACGAGAAGATGGAGCAGGTCGAACTCGAGTCGCGTCAGGCTGATGCTGTCGCCGTCGCGTCTCACTTCCCGTGTGGCGAGGTCGATGGTGAGGCCACCGAGCGACGCGGTCGAGTTGGTGCCGCCCCCTGTCGTGTCGTCGAACTCAGCGCGTCGCAGCAGTGCTCGCACACGAGCGCGCAGCTCCTCCAGCGCGAACGGCTTCACCAGGTAGTCGTCGGCGCCTGCGTCGAGCCCCGCGACCCGATCCGAGACCTCGGCGCGCGCGGTGAGCATCAGGATCGGCCCGCTGCGTCCCCGTCGTCGCACGTGCCGACAGACGTCGAGCCCGGTCACGCCGGGCAGTCCGAGATCGAGCACGAGCAGATCGCAGTCGATCAGCGCAGGGTCGACGATCGCCTGCTCGCCGTTGCCGTGGACGTCGACGCGGTGGTCATCGGTCCGCAGCACCTCACCGAGCATCTCCCGGACCGAACGATCGTCCTCGACCACCACGATGTGTGCGACCACCCCGCCACGATGACCCGGCTGGGTAAGGGTTTCGTGAGCAGACGCCGATTCCGGTGAAAGCGAGATGAACGCGCGACATGTCACGCTTCGCCGGCAACGGACGGCTCGTCACCACGGGAGAGATCGATGATGCGCGGACCGAACAGGACGGCAAGCCACTTAGGTGCGGGTTGATGGATCGCGCACGCTTCGGCCTGCCGGTCTGCGTCGCTCAGCCCATCTGTGTCGTGTGCTCGATCGCCACGACCATCTTCACCCGTTCGTCACCTGGCTGATGGAACGGGTAAGCGTCGGCGTCCATGTACTTCTTCGCCATCGAGTCGATGAATGCATTCGTCGAGTCGTCGTCGACGCGTACGACGCGTCCGCGGAGTTCGAGGTAGCGGTACGGGTTGGTGGGGTCGGTCCCCGAGATCGCGATCGACGGGTTCGCCTGCAGGTTCCGGTACTTCTGGCGACCGGTCGTCAGCGAGAACACGAAGTTGCCGTCGTCGTCCAGGCCGCCCCAGACCGGCGACGACTGGACGGCGCCGTCGGGCCCGAGGGATGCGATGTGCCAGAACGTCGTGGTGTCGAGCAGGTCAGCGTGTGAAGCGGGAATCTCAGCCATGCCGCAGACAACCGTCGGATCGTCGTCGCCATTCCGTCGCCACGCCGCGTTCGGCGCGGTGTGTTCGGGTGCCGTCAGCGCGGCGACCTCCGAAGGACGCCGAGGCCGATGATGTCGCCGAGGCCGTGCGCGAGTTCGTTGCGTCCCCGTTCGGTCGCGAGGTCGAAGCCGTAGATCGACTTCACGGCGTCGGCGGCACCGGCGATCGATCCGACGCCGATCGTGATGAGCGCGAACAGCGCCCGATGGTCGAACTGGCGCGTGAGGCCCGCCGCCTCGAGCGACCGAAGGCGCTCGCTCGGCTCGGCCATCGCGTCCGTGAACCGCTCGGTGAGGTACTCGATTCGTTCGGCGCTGCCCGGCGAGCGATCGGCGAGTACCGCCGGCAGCAGGCCCGGTCGCCCGGCGGCTTGTTCCAGGAAGACGGCGATCTTGCCGGTGAGGTCGGTCAGCTCGACATGGCTGCGGCGCTCGATCGCGTCGTCGGTGAGGTGATCGATGGCGGCGCGCCAGAGTGCGTCCTTGGTCGGGTAGTGGTGCTGGATGGTTGCGAGCGACACGCCGACCTCTCGCGCCACACCCCGCATCGACAGCGAGCGGTAGCCGCCGTCGGCGAGCGCGTCGAGAGCGGCGTTCACGATCGAGGCGGGGTCGATGCGGCCGGTGCCCCGAGGCCGACCCCGACCCCGACGCGGTGCATCGGCAAGCGGATCGCCGGTCTGAGACGCCTCCGGCGAGCCAGCCTCGGTCGTGCCGGCCTCGGCCAGGGGAACCCGATCGACGGCCACGAGCCGAAGGTCGCGAATTTTCCGGTCGTTTGACGTAGAAATTCGACTCGTGCAGGATCGGTCCATGGTGAGCGACGCCGGCCCGATGGGCAGCGACAGCTTCGGTGGCACGATCGGCCGGACGCTCGCGGAGTCCGAACCCCACTTCGTCGAACCGCCGCACCCCGGTGCCGACGCACCGAACGTCGTGCTCGTCCTGCTCGACGACACCGGGTTCGCGCAGTTCGGCTGCTACGGATCCGACATCGACACGCGCCACGTCGATGCGCTGGCCGCGAGCGGCCTGCAGTTCACGAACTTCCACGTCACCCCGCTCTGCTCGCCCACCCGGGCGTCGCTGCTGACCGGGAGGTCTCAGCACGCCGTCGGGATGCGTGCGGTGTCGAACTTCCAGACCGGCTTCCCGCATCAACTCGGCCACATCAGCAATCATGCGGCGACGGTCGCCGAGGTGCTGCGCAGCGATGGGTACGCAACGTTCTGCGTCGGCAAGTGGCACCTCGCCCCGATGGAGCAGTGCTCGGCCGCGGGCCCGTTCGATCAGTGGCCGCTCGCCCGAGGCTTCGACCGGTTCTACGGGTTCCTCGAGGGTGAGACCGACCAGTTCCACCCGACGCTCGTGGCGGACAACCACCCGATCGAGCCGCCCGCCGGCCCCGACGACGGCTACCACGTGAGCGAGGACCTGATCGACCAGCTGTTGAAGATGGTGAGCGACTCGAAGGGCGTCCGGCCCGACCGTCCGTTCTTCGCCTACGTCCCGTTCGGCGCGACCCACGCGCCGCACCAGGCACCGCCGGCCTACCTCGACAAGTACCGCGGTAGGTACGACGAGGGGTGGGACGTCCACCGGCAGCGGTGGTTCGAACGCCAGCTCGAACTCGGTGTGATCCCGGAGGGCACGCAGCTCGCGCCGCGCAACCCCGGTGTCGATGCGTGGGACGACCTCTCCGAGAACCAGCAGCTGGTCGCCGCACGGCTGCAGGAGGCGTTCGCGGCGTTCCTGGACCACACCGATGACCAGATCGGCCGCCTCGTCGACGGGCTCAGGAACATGGGCGAACTCGAAGACACGATCTTCGTCGTGCTCGCCGACAACGGCGCGTCGCAGGAGGGCGGCCCGTTCGGCGTCACCCACGAGATGAAGTTCTTCAACGGCATCCTCGACGACGGCGACGCGATGATCGACCAACTCGACGACATCGGCGGTCCGCACAGCCACACCAACTATCCGTGGGGGTGGGCGCAGTGCGGTAACAGCCCCTTCAAGTGGTACAAGCAGAACACTCACGAAGGGGGCGTGCACGTGCCGCTGGTCGTTCAC
>JBCBDK010000203.1:0-7122 GCA_038529675.1 Actinomycetota bacterium | reverse complement strand
TGGCGGCTGCCTTCCCCGTCGACGACGAGGGCGTAGTCGATCGTTCCGGCGTCGATCGCTGCGGCGGCGATCTGCATACCGTTGATGAAGCCGAGGCAGGCGTTGCCCACGTCGAAATTGAGACAGCTCGGAGGCAGGTCGAGGCGGTGATGCACCGAGCACGAGATCGACGGCTCAAGGTGGTGCTTGCACACCGAGGTGGAGATCAACATGCCGACACGGCCGGCGTCGATCCCCGCAGCGTCGAGCGCAGCTCGGCCCGCCTCGGCGGCGGCCTCGTCGAAGGTCACGCCTTCCGGCCACCATCGGCGCTCCTCGATACCTCCGACCTCGGCGAGCACACCGGGATGCAGCCCTGTGCGCGCGTAGGTGTCGGCGAGCTGCTCGTCGATCCAGGCGGAGGTGACGACCTCGGGTGCCTCGACCGCCGCCACGGTCAGGAGTCCCACGTTGTCGTGGCGGAGAACCGAGTTGGCGGACATTCGGGTCCTTTCAGCACGCCGAGTGGCGGCGATGGGCGGGGCGGAGCATGGAGCCTACGCCATCGAGCCGCCGAGGCGCCCGATCCTCGTCCGGCAGCATCCTCGATCTGTCTCGGACGGGGCACGGGCGCGACCCGGACGCAACCCGAAAACGCCGACACCCCGGTCGATGAATCGACCGGGGTGTTCTGGAGCGGACGACCGGGATCGAACCGGCGACCTTCACCTTGGCAAGGTGACGCTCTACCAACTGAGCCACGTCCGCGTGGGGATACGAATCTAGCGGAACCCTCGGGCGACCGGACAACCTCCGACGCCGAATCTCCCCGTCGTGGGCCCCGTCAGCTGGACGGTCGCAGGTCGACGCGCAGCGTGAGCACGCCGTCGTCCATGGTCCAGGTCGCGTCACCGACGATGGCGAAGTCCTGGAAGTCCTTCTGGGACTGCTCGATGAACTTCTTGCGTTCCTCGCCCTCGATCGGCGGGAGCGGCCGCTTCTTCACCGCCGCCGCCCGTTCCTTGAACCGGCTGATCATCGCGTCGACATCGAGTTCTGCCACGACGTCGACCTTACTTGCGGACCCGCTGCCCGCAGCGACGTGCGGCACGGGCCCGAGCGGCCGATTCAGTCGCGGCCCGGGTGCGCGTCGCGGTTCCTGGCGTCGTTCCCGGTGGGGTCGGGATGGCCGAGGTCGGCCACTCCGAGTTCCGCGTCCCATCGCCGCCACGCCTCGTCGCGATCGGTCCAGAGTGGGCGATCGGTACCATCTGTCGCATCGGCTGCGTCAGCCGGCTCTGCGGCGTCGACGGTGTCGAACAAACCGACCTCACCGACGATCACCGGACCACGAGGCGCTGCGGGGGTCGGCTCGATGACTCGTTCCGCATCCGGGCCGAGGTCGGCGACGTCGAACAATCGGGCCGGCTCACCCTGCGTCGGCCGCGACGTGATCGCAACCGGTGCCTCGGGCCGAGCCGCAGCGGCTCGGCCCGGTTCGTTCAGCTCGACGGACGCAGCTCCCTCCGATTCGACATCGACGACGAGCTCCGGCTCACCGTCCGACTCATCGGTGGAGTCAGGAACGTCGAGCGGATCCGGCCGGACGTCGTGGTCGAGCTCCTCGACCGGCTCCCCGATGTCATCGGCCTCCGGCTCCGCGATGTCGCTGCCGTCCGGCGTTCCCATGTCGCCGCGGTCCGGCATGTGGAGGACGTCGGCGTCCGGCTCGCCGCCGACGACCTCCGCCGATGTCGTGCGGCGAGTCGTGGCGGCGCCGATCGGCCGGGCGCGCGACTCCGCCAGCTCGCGGACGTCGCGCACTGCCGGCTGGTCGCGAAAGTCCGCGTCGACGTCGGGCTGCGAGCGAGCCGGCAGCACCGGCTCGGCGCCGGCGGGACGAAGCTCGTCGAGCATCCGACGCCGCCCCTGCGGGTCGAGCCGACGCCATCGCCGACTGTGGAGCGCCTCGAGCGGTGCTAGCAACTCGCGGTCCGGGCGTGTCGTCCGGTAGAGCCACCATGCCAGACCGGCGAGGAGCACGCCGAGGACGGCCAGGAGGATGACGACGGTGTACACGAGCCGGGTCGAGCCGGGGTCGCGTGCGGCGACCAGCATCAACGTCGTGGTCGAACGCACCATCGGGCTCGAAGTCTGCCACGCACGGGGCCACGATCACTGCACACGGTCGAACCAGGGACCCCGCGATCGGTTCGACAGGCTCAGGCCAGCTGGTGTTCCGGGCAGTACACCGTCGTGCGCCCCCCGATGCGGATCACTCGGAGCGCACCGACGCAGCCGCGTCTCGGGCATCGGCCCCGCTCGGCGCGCCGGCTCGGGTCGAGGACCCCGTGGGTGCTCCCGCCCGCCCGGAGCATCGCGGGGAGCCTCGTGACCAGGGCGCGTTGGAGTCGCCGGGTCTCGGCGGCCGACAGCGAACCAGCCGCCACGGTCGGAGCGATGCCGGCAGCGAACAACACCTCGTCGACGCAGAGGTTCCCGAGACCGGCGACGACCGACTGGTTCATCAGCGTCGCTTTGGTCGCCGCCGTTCTGCCTCGAAGCCGGGCGCGTAGCTCGTCGAGCCCGATCCCGAGCGCGTCCGGACCGAGCCCGCGCAGATCGGGGTCCGTCTCGATCCGTCCGAGCCGACGAGGGTCGTTCATCCGCAGTGCGGGCGTCTCCGAACCGTCCGCCCACACCACGACGCGATCCCAGGCCGGGTCGTCACGGCGCGACGAGTAGGCGAGCGCGTCGATCGAGGAGGCGCCGTCGACCACCACCCGACCCGTCATGCCGAACCGCACGCCGATGACCGGGCCCGAGGTGTCCACCAGCACGACCTTGCCGTGGCGTCGAACACCTTCGATCGTCGTCCCCTCGACGGCGGCGAGTGCCGGATCGGCGACGCGATCGTCGAACTCGACCCGGTCGATGCGCCGGCCGATCAGCGCCAGCAGGTCCCGCCGCCAGATCTCGGCCTCGAGGCACTCGGGCATCGGTGACGGGCGTGTCTCGGGCTCAGGCCAGCTTCGTGGCTTCGCCGACGAACCGCTCGAGCCGTTCGGCGATCTGGTCCCCGTCGATGAGGAACGCATCGTGGCCGTGCGGTGAGTCGATCTCGAGGTACTCGCTCGTGCCGCCGCCTGCGGCGATGAGATCGACGATCTGCTGCTGCTGATACGCCGGGTACAAGATGTCGCTCCAGATGCCCACCGAGAGCGTCGGCATCTGGATGCGCGCGATCGCCCGTTCGAGGCTTCCCCTTCCGCGGGCGACGTCGTGGAGATCCATCGCCTTGCCGATCGACAGGTAGCTGTTCGCGTCGAATCGTCGTGCGATCTTGCGACCGTGGTGACCGAGGTAGCGCTCGACCTCGAACTCCTGCCACATGTCGAGCACCGCGCCGGCCTCGGGTTGGCCGCTGAAGTCGCGTCCGAAACGATCGGTGAAGACGTTGTCGCTGCGGAACGTGACCTGTGCGACCATCCGCGCGATCGCCAGGCCGCGGTGTGGGCCCTCGCCGTCGGCCGCCTCGTAGTAGTCGCCGCCGCGCCACGCGGGGTCGAGACGAATCGCCTGTCGGCCGATGCCACCCCACGCGATCTGCTGTGCGGTCGCCTGTGCGCAGGTCGCAACGGCAACCAGACTGGCGACCCGCCGCGGGTACATGACCGCCCACTCGAGCGCCTGCATGCCTCCCATCGACCCGCCGATGACCGAGAGCCACCGGGTCACGCCCAGATGGTCGGCGAGCCGCGCCTGGGCACGCACCATGTCGCGGATCGTCACCACCGGGAAACGCGAGCCGTACGGCCGACCGTCGTCCGGGTGTGGCGAGGCCGGCCCGGTCGAACCCTGGCACCCGCCCAGCACGTTCGCACACACGACGTAGTAGCGATCGGTGTCGATCGGCTTACCGGGGCCGACCATCGCATCCCACCAGCCGGCTTCGAGGTGACCGCGGCCGGCGGGGCCCGCAGCATGGCTGTCTCCGGTCCACGCATGACAGACGAGGATGGCGTTGCGGCCGTCGGCGTCGAGCGTGCCCCAGGTCTCGTACGCCTGGGTGACGTCGCGAAGTGACACACCTGCGTCGAGTGCGAACCGACGATCGCCGGCGAAGGTGAAGAACCGGCGGTGCCCGGGGTCGTCCCCGGGCCGCCAAGCGCCGGTCACGGGGAGGGGTGGCGGATCACTCATCGTGGCATGCCCCGACCGGCGCTCGCCGATCGCGTCCGGGCGACGCTAGCAGCGGGATCTTCCCAGCTCATGTCGGTTGCCCACAGATCCGTGCGATCGCAACCACCGAGCGTCTCGATGAACTCGCGGACGGTGCGCGTGTGACGACGGTCCTGTTAAGAACCGGTCAAGAACAGCCGACAATCCTTTCGGAAGCGAGTGACGTCGAACACCCTTCGCGACTCAAGCGGGGGTGACGGCGTCCTCACACAGCGGGACAACGCAACGAGAGCACGCCGCTCTCGAATCGAACCAGCGGCTCGAGTCCCACGACTCGGGTCGGCCTCGGGACCATCACCCGAGGCGAGAGAGGTACACCACGTGAAACAGTCGTCTGACCTGGTCACCGTCGCCACCGAGATCCGCGAGCTCGGCGCCATCATCGGCCGCGGGCTCTTCGCACGCGAGCACATCGCTGCCGGTGACGTCATCGCCGTGTTCGGTGGGACCGCCCTCCCCGGCCCGGCGTTCCGGGACCTCGACGACGAACTGCGCTCGTGGTCGGTGCAGGTGTCCGACGACATCTATCTCGTCCCGAGCGGTGGGGCGAACCCGGCGTCGATGATCAACCACTCGTGCGACCCGACCTGTCGGATGGCCGGTGAGATCACCCTCGTGGCGGCCCGCGACCTCGAGCCCGGCGATGCCCTGACCTACGACTATGCGACCACCGACGCGTCGCCGTACGACGAGTTCGAGTGCGAATGCGGAACCGCGATCTGTCGCGGCAAGGTCACCGGCCAGGACTGGATGCTCCCCCAGCTCCAGCAGCGCTACGCCGGCTGGTTCTCCCCGTATCTGCAGCGCAAGATCGACGCCATCCACGCCACTGCGCCGAGCGACCGGACCGGCCTCACCCACGACCACTGACGGGGCGGGGGCCGGAGCGACGACCTAGGCCTCCATCGAGCCGACGACCGGCTGCGCCAACCGCATCCGCTGCTCGTAGCCCGCCTCGTACGGTAGGAAGCCGTTCCGATCGGGGTACAGCAACTGCGCCATCGGCGGCCACTCCCCCCGGTACCAGGCGCCGGCCGTCGCGAACAGCGGCGCCCACTCGGTCAGATCGATCGGGGCGAACGCGCAGCGCAGTTCGTTGTCCAGCAGGCCGATCAGCTCGACGCCGAGCGGGATCTCGGTGCCGCCACGGCAGGCATCGACCACGAGTCCGACGAGGCCGTTGGCGGCAACGGGCGTCAAACCGAACACGGCGATCTCGGAGAAGCCGACGGCGGCCGGCACACCGATCGTGTAGGCGTATGACGGCGCGGGCGGATCGCTCGTCGGATCCGCAGCGACCGGCTCCAGCGCCCAGCCGTTGGTCTCGATCATCCACTCGATCTTCTCGGCGTGCGGAATGTGGAAGTCGGGCAGTTCCATGATCGGTCTCCGGTCTGGGTCGAGTCTGCGGCCGGTGTCAGCCGACGACGAGTTCGAGTGCGTCGAGGTCGAGTGCCTGTTGGAGGTGTCGGGTCGCCATCGCCGTGAACATCGCCTCGCTGCGTTCGCTGCCACCGACGATCTGGCTGGCGATGACCGCCATCACCACACCGGCGAACGACTCGCGCACATACGCCTCGAACGCCTCGGTCGGGTCGAGCGCGACACCGTATGCGCGGAGCGCGTCGACATGGGTACCGACCAGATGGCGCTCGTGCGTCCGCCGGTCAGCGGGCAGCAGCCCAGCACCGACGAAGTACGAGAGGTCGGCAGCGGCGACGCCCTGGCCCGGCGTCTGCCAGTCGACCGCGGTGACCGGCGGTGAGGTGGGGTCGTCCGGCACGCCGAACAGGAGGTTGTCGAGTCGGAAGTCGCCGTGGGTGACCGTCGTCGGGCCGGTGCGCCCATCGAGCCACTCGCCGAGTCTCGGAGCGAAGGCATCGAGCAGCTTCGACTGGTCGTCGGTCAGGTGACGTCGGTACGTCGCGTCGAAACCCGGCGCCACGAGCTGCCACAGCTCGGCGAGCCGGTCGACGTCGTCTGCGCTCCGGCGACTGAGCCATTCGATCTCGTCGAGCGACGGGTCGGCCCAGCGCGGGCCGTGCAGCTTGGCGAGTTCGAGCACCGTCGCCCTCGCAGCGTCGGGCGTGCAACCGGTCAGTTGGTCACCCTGGGCGGCCGGCGCCATGTCCTCGAGGACGAGCACGAAACCACCGTCGGTCTCGTCCAGTTCGGCGTGCCAGCACCTGGGCACGCGGATGTCGACCGTGTCGGCGAGTTCGGCATAGAACTTCACCTCGCGCTCATAGTTCCGCAGCGAGACGCCGGTCGCACGGCTGGTCGCGTCCGCGGACGGCAGCTTCACCACCACCGACCTCGGCACACCGGCGGCGCCGTCATCGTCGGCACGGTCGGCATCGAGCGTGACCCGGAGGTTCATCCCGACGAGGCCGTCGCCGATCGGCTCGTGCCCGACGGACCGGATGTCGGCCCCGAACAGCATCGAGAACCAGGGGGGCGTCAGGTCGTCGGGTGACATCTGCGGCCGACGGTAGCCCGCCTCCCCCGGTACCGTCGGATGCCGCGATGTACCGGTTCCTGCTCCGACCGCTGTGGCTCGTGTTCCACTCCGTGGTCCTCGCTGCGATCGTCACGATGGTCAACCTGGGCCTCTGGCAGCTCGATCGTCTCGACGAGCGCCAGATCTTCAATCAACGGGTCATCGAGCGCACGGAGGAGCCCCCCGTCGACGTGGCGACGCTGCTCGGCACCGGCGCCTACGACGCCGATCGTGACGAGTGGACCCCGGTGCGGCTGGTCGGCACCTACCTCCCCGATCAGGTCGTCGAGTTCAACCAGAGTCAGGGCGGCCGCGCAGGCGACAACGTCCTCACAGCGCTTGCGCTCGACGATCTGCCGGACGCGACGGTGATCGTCAATCGCGGGTTCGTCCCGCTCCCG
>JBCBDK010000202.1:0-7133 GCA_038529675.1 Actinomycetota bacterium | reverse complement strand
CCTTGATCGGGTCGACCTCGCCGATCAGGTCGGCGATCGAGGTGTCGGGCGTGGCCAGCTTCTCGCCGTAACGCCGACTGCGATGCACCCAGTCGATGTGGGTGCCGTCGCCGTCCTCCGCCACGCGATCGAGCGCGTACCGCGAGATCGGCGTGTACGGATCGTCGTTGATCTCCGAGCCGGCGATGATCGGCATCCACTCGTCCAGCAGCCCAGTCAACGACCGAATCATGCGTGTCTTCGCCTGACCGCGTTCGCCGAGGAAGATCACATCGTGGCCGGCGAGCAGCGCGTTCTCGAGCTGCGGCATGACGGTGTTCTCGTAGCCGGCCACGCCGTCGAACAGCGCGTCGCCGGCGGCGATCCGGGCGATCGCGTGTTCGCGGATCTCCTGCTTCACGGTCCGCGAGACCCAGCCCGATTCGCGCAGCGCGCCGAGTGTTCTCGGCAGATCGGCAGGCACCTGAGGGGTCGACTCGGTCATGAGCCGAACCTAGCCCAGCCTCCGGACGGCCTCACATCGCAGGTCGGACGACACGTCAGGCGGTCCGAGGGTCCGTCACGAGCATCGGCACCGCCACCGCGGCGACCGCCGATCGAGTCTGGGTACGCTCGCCCCGATGCAGATGCCCGGCCGGTGGGTCGCCACCGAGGCGACCGACGACATCCGCCGCTTCGGTATCGAACTCGACCAGCCCGACGACGACCCGGACCTCTGGCGACCGGTGGACGTCCCTGGCCATTGGCAGCGCACTGCGGCGTTCGCCGATGCGTCGGGCCCGCTGATGTACCGGTGCCGTTTCGAGTCCGAGCCACCCGCCGAGGGCCGCCGCCGGTGGATCACGCTCGATGGCGTGATGTACCAGGCCGACGCTTGGCTCGACGGCGCCTACCTCGGCGACCCCGAGGGCTACTTCTTCCCCCACAGCTTCGACATCACCGATCTCGCCCGGATCGGCGACAACCACGTCCTCGCCGTCGAGGTCGCCTGCCCCGAACAACGCGCCGGCGCGCGCACGAACATCACCGGACTCCTGCAGAGTTGGCGCGGGCTGCCCGACGGCTGGAACCCGGGCGGAATCTGGCGCCCGGTCCGGATGTACGAGACGGGCCCGGTGCGCATCGATCGACTCAAGGTGCTGTGCCGAGACGCTGATGAGCGCAGCGCTCACGTGTTGCTCACCGCCCACCTCGACAGCGACGCGATCCGCGAGGTCACGGTCGTGACGCGACGCGACGGCGACGTGGTCGACGAGCAGCAGGCTCCGGTCGCGGTCGGTGCGAACGAACTGGCGTGGTCGCTCGACGTCCGACGACCTGACCTGTGGTGGCCTGCCGAACTCGGCGAACAGCACCTCACCGAGTTCGAGGTCGAGGTGCTGGTCGACGGCGAGCACAGCGACAGGCGCCGACGCCGGACCGGCCTTCGCCAGGTCGCATGGACCGACTGGGTGTGCTCGGTCAACGGTGAACGGGTCTTTCTCCGGGGCGTCAACGTCACGCCGTTGACGGTCGGCATCGCCGACACGACCGACGACGTCATCGAACGCGACCTCGCGCTCGCGATCGATCTCGGTGTCAACGCGATCCGCGTCCGCGGCCACATCTCGCGGCGGTGCCTGTATGACCGCGCCGACGAGCTCGGCCTGCTCGTGCTTCAGGACTTCCCGCTCGAAGGTCCGCAGAGCCGGACGGTTCGATCCCGGGCCACGACACAGGCGCTCACCGCGGTCGACGCGCTCGGGCACCATCCGTCGCTGATCCTGTGGAGTGGGCACAACGAACCGACGGACACCCACACGTCCGAGCGATCGGGGTGGCGCGGCACGCTCGGCGCCGTTGCGGTCAACCAGTTGCCGTCGTGGAATCGTTCGGTGCTCGATCGGTGGGTGAAGCGTTCGTTCGAGCGATCCGACCCGACCCGACGCGCGAGCGCCTACTCCGGTGTCGGCCCGCACCTGCCGCGGCTCGTCGGTTCCGACACCCACCTCTGGTACGGCTGGCGTTACGGCGAGAGCGGCGACCTCGCACGGCGGGCGCGGCGCCAACCCAGCAGCGTTCGCTTCGTCAGCGAGTTCGGCGCCGACTCGGTACCCGACGCCCCGACCTGGATCGACCGCGAGCTCGACGACGGTCGACGCTGGCCGCTGATCGACTGGGACGACGCCGAGTCGGCCGCCGGCTACGACCGGGCGACGTTCGAGTCGATGTTCCCGCCGCAGCACTTCGACTCGCTCGACGAGTGGCGACGCACGACCCAGCTCTACCAGTCCGGCTTGTTGAAGACGCAGATCGAAACGCTGCGACGACTGAAGTACCGGCCGACCGGCGGGTTCTGCATCTCGTCGCTGGCCGATGCTGCACCGGTCGTGTCGGACTCGCTGTACGACCACGAGCGTCGACCGAAGGACGCCGTCGACGCGGTGCGCGCCGCATGCGCCCCGGTCATCGTCGTCGCCGACGAGCTGCCCGACTGGGTCAACCCCGGCGATCCGGTACGGGTGGCGGTGCACCTGGTCAACGATCGCCGCGTGCCACTCGACGCGACCGAGGTGGCCGCAGACGCCACGTGGCCGGGAGGGTCGATGCGACGGCGGTTCGGCGGCCCGATCGGCGCCGACGACGTGGTCATGGTCGGCACGATCGAACTCACCGTTCCCGACACCCTCGGCGAGCTCGCCATCGAGCTGACCGCCACCAGCGTCGGCGACGTGATCGCCACGAACCGCTACACGACGGCGATCGTCGTCCCCACCGAACCCTGACGACGCTGCACGGGCGGGGCCCCAGATCGTGTGGCCGGCGGACAATTCTCGACCCGACATCAGCGTCCCCACCTACGGTGCCGCCATGTCGACTGTCGAACCTGCGCCTCGCGCGCGCCTCCGCAGCATCGGCGCGTTCGCCGCCGGTGCCGTTATCGCGACCTCGCTCAGCCTGTCGGGCACGTTCGAGTGGGGAGCGAGCGCTGCTCCCGGCGACGACGACGCCACCTACCAGCCCCTCACCCCGTGCCGGCTCCTCGACACGCGCGCGGAGTTCGCCGTCGGACCGCGAACCGCCCCGATCGGGCCCGGCGAGGCCTACCCGACCGCAGTGACCGGAACGAACGGGGAGTGCTCGTCGGTGCCGACCGACGCGATCGGCGCAGCGCTCAACGTCACCGTGCTCGGACCGACAGCGCCGTCGTTCCTCGCCGTGTACCCGGCGGACCTCGCAACACCACCGAACGTGTCGAACCTCAACTATCTGCCGGGGGCGCCGCCGACGCCGAACAAGGTCGACGTGAAGCTGTCGCCGACCGGCGAGATCGCACTGTTCAACGCGTTCGGGCAGGTGGACGTGATCGTCGACCTCGTCGGCGTCTACGTGTCGTCGAGCCTCACCGAACTCGACGAGCGGATCGCTGCGCTCGAGACGGCCACGGCCGCGCTCGAGGCCGCCGACGCCGCGCTCGACAACGACATCGTCGATGTCGAACAGGATCTCACCGTGGTGCGCAACGATCTGTTCGGCCTCCGCGACGACTTCGATTCCGTCGCCCCGATCATTCTCCGGAGTGAGGAGGGGACCGTGGGAGTCGACTCGGTGTACCGAGACGTCGTGCGTACCGGGGACCGGACGTTCTCGCGGGATGGCGTTGCCGTCGTGTGGGCATCAACCACCGCGGTCGAGTTCGAGGGCGGGGCCGACGTGAAGTGCCTCATCACCGACCGCGCGACCGGAGCCGTCGACAACGACAACATGCGCTGGGAAGCCGCAGGGACAGCCAACGACGTCACCGGCGAAGGCGATGCCGGCAACCTTGCCGGCACCGAGACGTTCCCGGTCACCGCGTTCGAGTCGATCAACATCAGGTTGCAGTGCCGCAACCTCGAAGCCGACACGCCGGACGGTGCGTCACAGGTGTGGTCACCCCAGATCACCGTCCTGTTCATCCCCAACCGGTGAGGCCTGCGCCATCTCGAAGCCGCACTCCGCCCGCCGCAGCACCGGACTCCCGGCCGAGCGACAGCGAGTCGGGTCGCCAGGCGCGAGAAGACGAACGCCGATGGCGAAGCCAGCGGAGCTCAGCGCCGAGACAGCGCTCTGCGGTTCTTGAACTTCGACTTGAGGTAGTCGGCGTTCATCACGGCGATCGCGTCGATCGAGATGTCCTTCGGGCACGCTGCCTCGCACTCGCCGTGGTTGGTGCACGAACCGAAGTACGAGTCCATGGTCTCGACCATCGCCTCGGCCCGCTTGTAGCGCTCGGCCTGGCCCTGTGGGAGCAGGTTGAGATGGGTCAGCTTCGCCGCGGTGAACAGGTTCGCCGCCCCGTTCGGACAGGCGGCCACACATGCGCCACAGCCGATGCAGGCGGCGTTGTCCATCGATGCGTCCGACACCGGCTTCGGGATCGGGATGAGGTTGGCGTCGGGTGCGCCGCCGGTCGGCGCGGTGATGAAGCCGCCCGACTCGACGATGCGGTCGAACGGCGACCGGTCGACCATCAGATCCTTGATGATCGGGAACGCCGAGGCACGCCACGGCTCGATCACGATCTCGTCACCGGAGTCGAACGTCCGCATGTGGAGCTGGCACGTGGCCGAGCCCTTCTGCGGCCCGTGCGCCTGACCGTCGATCATCAGCGAGCAGGTGCCACAGATGCCCTCGCGACAGTCGTGGTCGAAGACGATTGCTTCCTTGCCCTCCTCGATCAGTCGCTCGTTCAGCAGGTCGAGCATCTCGAGGAACGAGGCCTCGTCGCTGATCTCGGGGATCTGGTGGGTCTCGAACCGGCCCTGGCCATCGGGGCCGTCCTGACGCCAGACCTTGAGGGTGATGTTGGTGAGTGTGGTGCTCATGTGGGGAAGAAACCTGCCAGAGGTCGGTGTGTGTGTCTCGGCCGTGCGAGTGGGCGGAGCGCCAGCGAGCGAACGGCTGGACGCGGCCTGCGTGGCCGGGGAACGCTTACTTGTAGCTACGGGTCTGGAACTTGACGACTTCGTACTCGAGCGGTTCGCGGTGCTCGATCGGGGCGGTGTAGTCGCCGCTCCACTCCCACGCCGTGACGTGGGCGTACTCGTCGTCGTTTCGGACGGCTTCGCCGTCGTCGGTCTGGTACTCGGACCGGAAGTGGCCGCCGCAGCTCTCCTCGCGCGTGAGTGCGTCCTGGCACATCAAGAGACCGAGCTCGAAGAAGTCGTCGACACGAGCGGCCTTCTCCAGTGTCTGGTTGACGTTGGTGTCGCTGCCGGTGACGCGGAGGTCGGACTTGAACTCCTCGTGCAGCGCCGGGATCTCGGAGATCGCCTTCTCGAGGCCGACCTGGCTGCGGTCCATCCCGCAGTAGTCCCAGATGATCTTGCCGAGCTCGCGGTGGAAGTAGTCGGGGCTGCGTGTGCCGCCGACCTCCATGTAGCCCTTGAACCGGTCGCGGGCCTCCTGCTCCGCGACGGCGAACGCCTCGTGGCTCGTGTCGGGGATCGGCTTGTTGAGCCAGTCCGACAGGTACGGGGCGATCGTGTACGGCAGGACGAAGTAGCCGTCGGACAGCCCCTGCATCAGCGCCGACGCACCCAGGCGGTTGGCACCGTGGTCGGAGAAGTTGGCTTCGCCCGCGGCGAACAGGCCCGGGATCGTCGTCTGCAGTTCGTAGTCGACCCAGAGCCCACCCATCGTGTAGTGGCTCGCAGGGTAGATCCGCATCGGCGTCTCACGCGGGTCTTCGCCGGTGATCCGTTCGTACATCTCGAACAGGTTCGAGTAGCGCTCCCACACGGTGTCGAGGCCGAGCCGATTGATGGCGTCGGCGAAATCGAGGTACACGCCGTTCTTGAGCGGGCCGACGCCCTGGCCGGCATCGACGGCACGCTTGGCGGCGCGCGACGACACGTCGCGGGGCGCCAAGTTGCCGAAGCTCGGGTAGATGCGCTCGAGGTAGTAGTCGCGGTCGTCCTCGGGGATGTCGGCCGGCGCTCGGGTCTCATCAGGGTCTTTCGGAACCCAGATCCGACCGTCGTTGCGCAGCGACTCGGACATGAGCGTGAGCTTGGACTGGAACTCGTCGGCCTGCGGGATGCAGGTCGGGTGGATCTGGGTGTAGCACGGATTCGCGAACGCCGCGCCGCGTCGGTGGGCACGCCATGCCGCCGTGACGTTGCACGCCATCGCATTCGTCGAGAGGAAGAACGCGTTGCCGTACCCGCCGGTCGCAAGGACGACTGCGTGGGCGTCGTGACGTGTGAACTCGCCCGTCATGAGGTCGCGGCAGATGATGCCGGCGCAGCGCCCGTCGATGGTGACGACGTCGACCATCTCCATGCGATTCCACAGCTTCACGTTGCCGAGCCCGATCTGGCGGGCGAGCTGCTGGTACGCACCGAGGAGGAGTTGCTGACCGGTCTGGCCGCGGGCGTAGAAGGTGCGGCTCACCTGGGCGCCGCCGAACGAACGGTTGTCGAGCAACCCGCCGTACTCGCGGGCGAACGGTACGCCCTGGGCGACCATCTGGTCGATGATGTTCACCGACACCTCGGCGAGGCGATGCACGTTGGCCTCACGGGCACGGAAGTCGCCGCCCTTGATCGTGTCGTAGAAGAGCCGGTGGATCGAGTCGCCGTCACCCTGGTAGTTCTTCGCCGCGTTGATGCCACCCTGCGCCGCGATCGAGTGGGCGCGCCGTGGCGAGTCGTGGAACGTGAACGCCTCGACCTGGTAGCCGAGTTCACCGAACGTCGCCGCAGCAGACGCTCCGGCGAGGCCGGTGCCGACGACGATGATCTTGAACTTCCGCTTGTTGGCGGGGTTCACGAGCTTCTGGCCGGCGATGTAGTTGGACCACTTGTCGGCGAGGGGGCCCTCGGGGATCTTCGGATCGAGGTCGATGGTCATTCTGACGCCTCCTCGGCGGAATGCAGATCGTGGACGGAGGTGACGGTGTCGTCGAACTCGATGACACCGGCGAGTGTGGCGACCGGGAACGAGACGTTGCAGCCACGATCAATGCTGCAACACCGATCGCAGCGTTGCGTCGCCAAGCGTTGAATCGGGGGTTGTTCCAACCCATCGACTGGAACAGCGACCACACGCCGTGGAACAGATGGATGCCGAGCGCGACGTTGGCGACGATGTAGATGCCCGCCACCCAC
>JBCBDK010000201.1:0-7172 GCA_038529675.1 Actinomycetota bacterium | reverse complement strand
GTCAGTTGAAAGGACCCCCCATGCCCAAGGCAGTCGGTATCGACCTCGGCACCACCAACTCCGTCGTCTCCGTGCTCGAAGGTGGCGACCCGGTCGTCATCCCCAATTCGGAGGGTGCGCGCACGACTCCGTCGGTCGTTGCGTTCTCCAAGACCGGCGAGGTCCTGGTCGGTGAGGTGGCCAAGCGCCAGGCGATCACCAACCCCGATCGCACGTTCCGCTCGGTGAAGCGCCACATCGGTGCGAACTGGAAGTCCGACGACGTCGACGGCAAGCAGTACACGCCGCAAGAGATCAGCGCTCGCACGCTGATGAAGCTCAAGCGCGACGCCGAGAGCTACCTCGGCGACACGGTCACCCAGGCCGTCATCACGGTTCCTGCGTACTTCGACGACGCGCAGCGCACCGCCACCAAGGAAGCCGGCACCATCGCCGGCCTCGAGGTGCTGCGCATCATCAACGAGCCGACGGCCGCGGCACTCGCCTACGGCCTCGACAAGTCGTCCGACGACGAGACGATCCTCGTGTTCGACCTCGGTGGCGGCACCTTCGACGTGTCGGTGCTCGAGATCGGCGACGGCGTGTTCGAGGTCAAGTCGACGCACGGCGACACCCAGCTCGGCGGTGACGACTGGGATCAGCGCATCATCAACTGGCTCGTCGAGCAGTTCAAGGCCGCACACGGCGTGGATCTCTCCGCCGATCGCATGGCGGCGCAGCGGCTGCAGGAGTCGGCCGAGAAGGCCAAGATCGAGCTGAGCCAGACGCAGTCGACGCAGATCAACCTGCCGTTCATCACCGCGACCGCCGACGGTCCGCTCCACCTCGACGAGACCCTGTCGCGTTCGAAGTTCCAGGAGATGACCTCCGATCTCATCGAGCGCTGCAAGGTCGCGTTCGAGCAGGCGTTGAAGGACGCGGGGCTGTCCAAGGGCGAGCTCGATCACGTGATCCTCGTCGGCGGGTCCACCCGGATGCCGGCCGTCGCCGATCTGGTGCAGGAGCTCACCGGCAAGGAGCCGAACAAGACCGTCAACCCCGACGAAGTCGTGGCGATCGGCGCCGCCATCCAGGCGGGCGTCCTCCGCGGTGACGTCAAGGACGTGCTCCTGCTCGACGTCACCCCGCTGAGCCTCGGCATCGAGACCAAGGGCGGTGTGATGACCAAGCTCATCGACCGCAACACCACCATCCCGACCAAGCGATCCGAGACCTTCACCACGGCCGAGGACAACCAGCCGTCGGTCGAGATCCACGTCCTCCAGGGCGAGCGCGACATGGCCGGCTACAACAAGACGCTCGGCAAGTTCCAGCTCGTCGACCTGCCGCCCGCCCCGCGCGGTGTTCCCCAGATCGAGGTCACGTTCGACATCGACGCCAACGGCATCGTCCACGTGTCGGCGAAGGATCGGGCCACCGAGAAGGAGCAGTCGATCACGATCTCCGGTCAGTCGACCCTCTCCAAGGACGACATCGATCAGATGGTGAAGGACGCCGAGGCACACGCCGAGGACGACAAGCAGCGTCGTGAGGAGGCCGAGGTACGCAACAACGCCGACTCGCTCGTCTATCAGACCGAGAAGCTGCTGCGCGACCAGGGCGACAAGGTGTCCGGCGACGAGAAGGATGCGATCGAGCAGCCGCTCGCCGACCTGAAGCAGGCGTTGGAAGGCAACGACACCGACGCGATCAAGCAGGCGACCGAGACCTTGATGTCCGCGAGTCAGGCGTTCAGCCAGAAGCTCTACGAAGCGGCGGCGAAAGACGCCGGCGCCGCCGGCTCGTCCGCATCGGGCCAGGCGACCGGCGATGCCGGCGCCGGCGCCACCAACGATGACGACATCGTCGACGCCGAAGTCGTCGACGACGAGAACTGAGGCCGCCGATGACCGGCAACGAGACCGGCAACCAGACCGGCGACGGTGACCTGTACGACGAGTCGGTCCACGGGCTCGACGACGCCGACCTCGCGCCGGGGGCACCCGACGACCCGGTCGTCGACGATGCCACCGGGGTGGACGACGACGTCCGGGCGAGCGAGGTCGACGACATCACGTCGGCCGTTCCCCGACCGGGCGGCGACGGCTCCGATGAATCGATCGCCGACATCGAGGAGGAGTTGACCGTCGAGGCCGCGCTCGCGGAGATCGACGTCGAAGCGCTGCTCGTCGAGCGCAACGACTTCAAGGACATCGCACAGCGGGTCCAGGCCGAGTACGACAACTTTCGTCGTCAGGCCCAGGTCCGCTCCCAGGCCGACATCGAACGCGAGACCGGGCGGCTGGCCGAGGCGTTGCTCCCGGTGCTCGACGCGGCCGAGGCGGCCTACCTCAACCACCCGGCAGAGGTCGGCCCGCTGCTCAACCAGATGCTCGGCGAACTCAAGAAACAGGGCCTGGAGGCGATGGACCTCGACGGGCAACCGTTCGACCCCGAGCTTGCCGAGGCGGTCGCCCACGAACCGGGCGCCGGTGGCGAGCCGGTGGTGGCGGAGGTGCTGCGCAGCGGCTATTCGTGGAAGGGCAAGACCCTGCGCGCCGCCATGGTCCGCACCAAGGACTGACACCGAGAACGTTCGGGGTCGGAGTCGGTCCGTTTCGAGAACGCGTCGACTCCGACCCCGAACGTTCTGGACGCACCGCGAAGCCGAGGGAGGTGAGATCACATGAACCCACAGCGTGAGTGGTTCGAGAAGAACTACTACGAGGTGCTCGGCGTGTCCGAGCGAGCCTCGACCAAGGAGATCCAGAAGGCGTACCGCAAGCTCGCCCGCGATCTGCACCCCGACCAGAACCCGGGCGACGACGCGGCCGAGGAGCGGTTCAAGGAGGTATCGGCTGCCTACGACGTGCTCGGCGACGAGGACAAGCGCAAGGAGTACGACCAGGTTCGCGCGATGGGCCCGATGGCCGGCATGGGTGGCGCGGGGGGACGCGGCGGTGGTCCCGGCGGCTTCACGTTCAACGTCGGCGACGTGGGCGGTGCGGGCGGCCTCGGCGACCTGCTCGGCAACATGTTCGGCGGCGGAACGCGCGGTCGGGGTGGCGCCGCAACCGGCGTGGGACCGCGACGCGGCAGCGACATCGAGGCCACGCTCACGATCGACTTCGCCGACGCAGTCGCCGGCATCGAGACCTCGCTGTTCCTCACGACCGAGGCACAGTGCTCGACCTGCTCGGGGTCGGGCGCGCGCCCCGGCACCTCTCCGCAGATGTGTGAGAACTGTGGTGGCCGCGGTGTCATCGACGACAACCAGGGCTTCTTTGCGATGTCGAGCCCCTGCCAGGTGTGCCAGGGCAGCGGTGTGCGCATCGAGTACCCGTGCGAGACCTGCCGAGGAAGCGGTGTCGAGCAGCGGCCGCGCGAGGTCAAGACCCGGATCCCTGCGGGCGTCCGCGACGGCCAGACGATCAGGCTGAAGGGCCGCGGCGGTCCGGGGCGGAACGGCGGTCCGAACGGCGATCTGCTCGTCGAGCTGAAGGTCATGCCGCACCAGCGGTTCGGCCGCAGGGGCGACGACCTCACCGTGTCGGTGCCGGTCACGTTCGATCGGGCGGCTCTCGGCGGCGATGTCGAGGTACCCACGATCGAGGGCGGGGTGGTGACGCTTCGGATCAAGGAGGGCACGCAGTCGGGCAGCCGCCACCGTGTGAAGGGCCGCGGCATTCGCCGCAGCGCCAAGCGGGGTGACGTCGTCGGCGATTTGATCGTGACCGTCGAGGTCGTGGTCCCGACCGAACTGACCGCCGACCAGCGCGCGGCCATCGAGGCGTTCGCCACGGCGAGTACCGTGGAGGAACGAGTCGAGTGATGAGAGCCCCGTCGTGAATGAGCCAGGCCGCACCCAGCGCACCTCGAAGTCGGCGGTGTACGTCATCTCCGTCGCCGCCGAACTCGCCGGCATGCACCCGCAGACCCTGCGGATCTACGAGCGTCGTGGGTTGCTGCGGCCCGCTCGCACGCAGGGTGGGAACCGCCGCTACAGCGATGACGACATCGCGCTGCTGCGCCGGATCGCCGAGCTGACCCAGGACGGCATGAACCTCGAGGGCATCCGGCGGGTCATGGAGCTCGAACAGGAGAACGCCCGCCTGCGCGACGAGCTCGACCAGGCGCGCCAGCTCGCGATCCACGCGATCCGCGAAGCCGAGCGGCGGATGGAGAGCGAGTCGGTTCCCAGCTCCGCGTTGGTACCGCTCCGGCAGGCGGTCGCGGTGTTCGGCGCCAAGGCGTCGATCTTCGACGATCGCTGAGCGCGTCAGTCGGCGACGGCGGCGTCGTACACGAAGCTCGGCCCGCCGAGATGGCCGGCCCAGGGCCCCCAGTAGCAGTGTGCTCGGGCGGTCGCGAAGCCGGCATCGCGGAGCTGGTCGAGGACGTCCCAGCCGATGTGGCGGAGGCAGAGGCTGCCGTCACCGACGGGGTTGCCGTGGATCTCGGGCGGCTCGACGAGCTGTTCGACCCTGCCGTCCGGATGGACCCGAGCGAGGACCTCGGTCCGATCGAGCTCGGCGAAGCACGGCACGGTGAACACGAGCCGGCCGCCCGGACGGAGCACGCGCACGATCTCGGCGAACGACGCCTCGAGCGAGGGCACGTGTTCGAACACGTCCTGGGTGACGACGAGGTCGAACCGTTCGTCGTCGAACGACAGGTCGGCCAGATCTTCGTGGCGGACCGCGATACCGCCGACGTCGACGACGTCTCCGGGCCTGCGTTCGGCACCCAACCACTCGCTCGCGGTCAGATCGTCGATGAATTCCGCGAGCCGATCATGGCTCGTCGTCAGTCGCTCCGCGAGGAAGGTCGCGCCGCCGACGAGACCGTGTTCGAACAGGAAGTCGGCGAGCGCCCGCATTCGGCTGACGAGGCCGCAGCCTTCGCAGCAGGCGTTCAGCGTCCATGCCGGGTTGACGGAGCCGGCCGGGTTCACACCGCCGAGGTGCCACGCCATGGCCATCGGCATCACCGCGTCGCACACGACGCAGTGACCCCGAATCGTGAACGGGTGCCGGGAGGCGAGCACGCGGTCGTCGATCGAGTCGAACAGACGCCACACCGCATCGCGGGCGTCGGCCGCGCGGTGCCAGTCCTCGGCCCGCTCGAACGATCCGACCCAGATCGACGGGGGTCGGAGTGGACTCGCCGACGTGGGCGTGGGCCCGGTCGGTCGCGCGTCGTCGTCGGCATCGGCAGCACCTGGCCGGTCGGCGGCCGCGACCACGTCGGACTCGAGCACACCGCGCGATCGTCGGCGACCCCACCGCGAGCGACGTGGCGCGGTCGGGTCCGGCTCGCTGCGGTTCACTTCTCGCCTCGGGTGCGGCGCCGGGGCAGGAACCGGGCGCCGGCACGTTGGATGGTGGTCGGCCCCGTGCTCGGCTCGACCTCCGGGAGGGCCGACACTCGCTCCCAGACCCACGGTCGATCGAATCGGTCGGCCGGATCGGCCCCGGCGATCATGTCGACCGGTCGGGCCGAGGCGGCCAATCCGGACGAGGCGGCTGCCGCGCCGACGGCGACGATCTGTCGCTCGATCGCACGGACGTCGTGCACCGGGAACGGTGGATACGGGGTGCCGCCGACTGCAGCCTCTGCCCGCGCCGGCTGGGGGATGGTGCCGGCAGCGAGGTCCACCGCCGCCGACGATCGTGCGAGGAGATCGTCGAGCACCGCAGCGTCGACCAGATCCTCGAACCACGGCGCGGGAAGCGACGGCGTTCCGAGGTCCACGTCGGGATGCGGCCGCGCCGTGAAGTCCGCCGATGCCGCAGCGACCGGCACGCGTCGCTCGACGACGCAGAGGAACCCGTCGGACGCACTCGCCACCCTGCGCCCCACCGTGCACGCCGCCGGCACGACCCGGGCGAACGCGAGGGGGCTCGGTTCGACCGAGACGTCCAGGAACCCGGCTCGTTCCACGAGCTGCTCGATGCGTCGGACCAGGGCGGCGTCCCAACCGATCACGATCAACCAGCGTCGCGGCCCGTCGTCGACGACCACCGAGGAGTCGAACCCGCGCCGACGCAGCAGCGACGTGCGCAGCGCCGCGAGCTCCGGTCCGGTCCGGCCGGTGACGTCGATGCGCTGCAGCATGGAACCGACCGGGAACAGCGCGACGCGCGTCGGCTCGACCGGCTCGCCGAGTTCGGCCCACAGCACGAGCATCGTGTCCAGGCCCTGGAGCTCGTCGTCGAGTGTGATCGGGAGTTCGACCGCGTGGGAGACCCGGTCGGGAACGTCGTGACGGAGGCGGATCCCGCGCACGACGCCGTTGGCGACCTCGATCCCGACCCCGTCGCCGCGTGCGATGCTCACGTCGACGCCTCCGTGCCGTCGGCTGTGTCGCTGGTCGCCTCGCGGATCTCGAGCCGGGCGCGGATGAACCGCTCGAGGTCGTCGGGAGCATCCGCCAACTGGACCGGACGTTCGCGACCGGTCGACCAGCAGCGACCACGAGCACCGGCGTCGCCCCACTCGAGGCCCGCCGGTGCACCGAGCTCCCGTCGATCGCGGTCGTCGATGTCCCCCACGAGGACATCGGCTGCGCCGGCGATCAGCGGTGCAACCTCTCGGTGGCGCGAACCGGCGGCGACGATCGACACGCCGGCATCGACCCCGTCCACCGCGGGGCGGGCCAACGACGCAAGTCGGTCCAGCATGCGCTCACCGGCCTGGTCGTCGAACGGCACCAGCGTGCGGTTCAGGTCGCCGACCACGATCACCGTCGGCGTGTCGGGATCCGGGTCGGCGAGGTGGGCTTCGACATCGTCGAGGAACCGTTCGACCGCGACCGCCGACTCGGGCGGCGCGGTGCGACGACAGCCGGGCAGTCGACGGAACGCGCGCCGTCGCTGCGGCAGCGTGTCGAGGACCCAGAGCGCCACGTCGACGTCGGTCGCGGCGACGGCGATGAGATCGGACAGCACGCCCATCCCGGACCGCCGGTGGCCGACCACGAGCAGGTTCCCCGAGGTCGGTCGCCATCGGAAGACGTCGATGCCTTCGTCGCCGGCAATGATCCCGACGGCCAACGCATGACGCTCCCGACCATCGTCGCCGGTGTCGCTGTCGGTGGCACTGGCGTCGAGCGCTGGGAGCAGCGACTCCTTTCCGATACGGTCGGGATTCGGTGGGACCACGGCGGTCTCGGCGGTCGTGGCGCCGACGAC
>JBCBDK010000200.1:3087-7213 GCA_038529675.1 Actinomycetota bacterium | reverse complement strand
GCCCCCGCGGAGTCGGGGCCGGCCGATCGGACGCGATCGCATGGGCCGATGCTACGAGTCATCGACCTGCGAGAACCCGCGCTGGTCGGGATCTCTTGCCGTGTTCTCACCTTGCGATCTGCGGTACCGATTCCTCTGGTTCGGTACCGCATGTGTTACGTTCCGCGCAGTCGTCGGCACGGGGCCGACAGCGGGGGAACGAAGGGGGAAGTGTCGATGGCACTGCTCGAGGTGAACGACATCTCGGTGCGATTCGGCGGCATCAAGGCGCTCAGCGACGTGACGTTCGCGATCGAGGAGGGGTCGATCTGCGGCCTCATCGGTCCGAACGGCGCGGGCAAGACGACGATGTTCAACGTCATCAGCCGGATCTACGACCCGACCGAGGGGACCGTCACCTTCGACGGTCGTGACCTCATCGGGGTCGCCCCCCACGCGATCTCCCAGGCGGGCATCTTCCGGACGTTCCAGAACCTCGCGCTGTGGGGCCGAATGGCCGTCATCGAGAACGTGATGGCGGGCGCACACGTTCGTTCGAAGGGCAACTTCGCCACCTCGATGTTGAACATCGGGCGCCGCAAGGAAGAGCGCGAACTGAAGGAGCAGGCGTACGAGATCCTCGACGATCTCGGTCTCGGCCAGGTCGCCTTCCAGCAGTGCGCCGGGCTGCCCTACGGCACGCTCAAGCGCATCGAGTTGGCCCGGGCGCTGATGGGTGATCCGAAGCTGCTGATGCTCGACGAGCCGGCCACCGGCCTGACCCACTCCGAGGTCGACGAGTTGTCCGCCGTGATCCAGAAGATCCGGACCGACTACGGCCTGACCCTGCTCTTGGTCGAGCACCACATGGGACTCGTGATGAGCATCTCCGAGACGATCGTCGTACTCGACTTCGGGCAGAAGATCGCAGAGGGGTTGCCCGCTGAAGTGCAGGAGAACCCGGCGGTCATCGAGGCGTACCTGGGGGCGCCGGCATCATGAGCGATCAACACCTGCTGTCCGTCTCGGAGCTCCGCGGTGGTTACGGCCAGATCAAGGTCCTGCGCGGCTTCGACTTCCACGTCGCCGAGGGCGAGATCGTCGTCATCCTCGGCGCGAACGGCGCCGGCAAGACCACCACGCTCCGAGCCATCTCCGGAATGATCGAGCGATCGGGAAGCGTCAAGCTCAACGGCGAGGAGCTCATCACGACCAAGCCGGCCGACATCGTGCACAAAGGCGTCGCACACGTTCCGCAGGGTCGCGGCACGCTGCCCGAGCTCTCCGTCGAGGACAACCTGCGCGTCGGCGCATACATCCGCAAGGACGACGACGTCGATGCCGACATGGAGCAGTGGTACGACGTCTACCCGGTGCTCCGCGAGCGCCGCAACCAACGGGCCGGCTCACTCTCGGGCGGTGAGCAGCAGATGCTCGCCGTCGCTCGGGCGCTGATGTCACGCCCGAACCTGCTGCTCCTCGACGAGCCGTCGCTCGGCCTCGCACCGCTGATCGTGCAGGACCTCTTCGCTCGGTTCGCAGAGATCAACAAGGAGACGGGCACCACGATGCTCGTCGTCGAACAGAACGCACAGCTCGCACTCGGCATCGCCGATCGTGGCTACGTGCTCGAGTCCGGCGACATCAGCTTCGACGGCCCGGCCGACGCACTCATGAACGACGACAAGATTCGCAAGGCGTACCTGGGGGTCTGACCGATGGAACTGTTCCTCGCACGCATCTTCGACGGCCTGTCCAACGGGTCGACCTATGCGTTGATCGCACTCGCGCTGGTGCTCATCTTCAAGGCGACGACGCTGATCAACTTCGCCCAGGGTGAGTTCGCCATGTTCGGCGCGTTCATCGTGCTGGTGCTCGCGACCGAGCAGGGCATCCCGATGTGGATCGCCGTGATGCTCGGCATGATCGTCACCGCCGCGGTGGCCGCCGGTGTCGAACGGACGCTGATCCGGCCGTTCGACCCCGCCGATCACCTCCCGCTGGTGATCATCACGCTCGGTCTGTTCCTGTTGATCAACGCGGTCGCCGGCATCGTGTGGCGCTTCGACCCGCGGGCGTTCCCCGAGTTGTTCCCGTCGGGGAACGTGTTCTCGATCGGCAACGCTCCGCTTCGCTGGTACACGGTGTTCACGCTGATCACGCTGTTCGTCGCGGTCGGGTTGCTCACGCTGTTGCTCAACAAGACCAAGGTCGGCCTGGCCTTCCGTGCGGTGTCGTCGAACCTCGAGTCGAGTCAGCTCGTCGGCATCCGCGTCGGCCCGACGCTGCAGTTCGGCTGGGCGATCGCCGCCGCCGTCGGCACGCTCGGCGCCGCCATCTTCGTGGCCGATCCGTTCCGCCAGCTCCAACCGAACGTCATGCTCACCGTGCTGATCTACGCGTCCGCCGCTGCCGCGCTCGGCGGGCTCGACAGCCTCGGCGGCGCGATCATCGGCGGCCTGGCGATCGGCTTCGTGCAGTCACTCCTCGTGCCGTACACGCCGATCCCGAACGAGTTGAGTCTCGCCGGCGCAGTGCTCGTGTTGCTGGTGGTGTTGTTGTTCAAGCCGTCGGGCCTCTTCGGCACGGCGCAGGTCGAGCGGGTCTGACCGAGGGAACGAGAGGGAGTCTCACGATGGCAGGTGGATCTACAACCGCAGCTGCAGCCGTTCCGGGCGGCGCGAGATGGCAGTTCGTCAAGGGCACGGCGGGGTACCGGACCTACAAAACGGTCGGCGTTGCGTTGCTGGTCGTGCTCCTGGTGCTGATCGCGTTCGCGTACAACGACACCGCGTCGGTGACGTTGCTCGACAACGACTACAGCTTGAGCTTGCCCCGGATCATCAAGGCGATCTCGTTCATGGTCGCCATCCTCGGCCTGCAGGTCGTGGCCGGCTTCACCGGGCAGCTCTCGCTCGGTCAAGGCTTCTTCTTCGGCACCGGTGCCTATCTGTCCGCCTGGCTTGTCGCTGACCAGAACTGGAACTTCTTCACGGCGCTGCTCGTGGTCGTTCCGGTGTGTTTCGTGCTCGGCATGGCGTTCGGCATCCCGGCACTGCGCATCCGAGGCCTGTACCTCGCGCTCGTGACGCTTGCGCTCGCCGCGATCTTCCCGTCGCTCGTGCAGCTCGAGTCGCTGAAGGACTACACGAACGGTGCCGGCGGCAAGATCGTCGACTACGACTTCGAGGCGCCCGAGTTCCTGCCGCTCGACGGCATCGCCAACTTCCTCCAGGGGTTCCCGTTGGTCGGGCAGTACTTCGGCGACGGCGACCTGTCGTCGCGCGAGGCGAACCGTGTCTGGCTGTTCTTCCTGATGGTCGTCCTGGCGTGGATCTGCTTCAAGATGGTGTCCAACCTCGTGCAGAGCCGGCCCGGTCGAGCGCTGCGAGCCGTTCGTGACAACGAGACGTCCGCAGCAGTGTCCGGCATCAATCTGAGTCTGTACAAGACCATGTCGTTCGGTGTCGCCTCTGCCCTCGGCGGCGTCGGCGGGGTCATCTACGTCGCCGAGCTCGGCATCGCTGCGCCGCTCGACTTCACCAACCTGCTCTCGATCCTGTTCATCGTCGGCCTCGTCGTCGGCGGTGTCGGCACGCTGTCCGGCGCGGTGATCGGCGGGCTGGTCATCGCCTTCCTGCCGCAGTGGGCATCGGACACCCAGAGCTTCCCCGGCATTCCCGAGCGCTGGCTCCAGGGTCCGGTGGGCAACCTGATCATGGGCATCCTGCTCATCGTCATCACGTTCGTGCTGCCGGGCGGCATCATCGCCGGCGTCCGTCGGCTCCGCGCCCGGTTCGTCCAGGTGTTGCCCGAGCCACCCGCGAAGCTAGCGGCCCAACTGGCGGCGCTCGCCGGCGGCGGCGCAACCATGGCGCAACCGCCGGAGCCGACCCACGATGATGTGTCTGATGGCACTACGGTCGCGTCCGAGGACACCCCGGCGTCGTCGACGACGTAGCCGGTCTCTGAGATCTCCGGGCGGCACCGTCGTCCGGTCCACGAGCTGAAACATCAGCAACTATCCGATGAAGGGGAGATACATGCGTTCACTCACGAAGCGCAGCGTCGCGGGATTCATGGCAGCCGGCCTGATCTTCGCGGCCTGTGGCAGCGATGACGACAGCAGCGAGCCGGCGGACGAGCC
>JBCBDK010000200.1:0-2987 GCA_038529675.1 Actinomycetota bacterium | reverse complement strand
GACGACGCCATGGAAGACGACGACGCCATGGAAGACGACGACGCCATGGAAGACGACGCGGGCGGGGGCGCCGAGCTGCCGCTCGAGGGAGCGGTCGAGGTCGCGGCCGGCACGACGCTGAACCTCGACGAGTGCCCCGACGACTGGGATCCGTTCCAGGGCGTCGACGGCGACGAGATCCGTATCGGCCAGTCGCTGCCGAAGTCGGGCGCACTCGCTGCGTTCGGCGCCATCGGCGACGGCATGCAGATGTACTTCGACTACGTGAACGACACCGATCCGATCGACGGCAAGGAGCTCGTGCTCGTCCAGCGCGACGACGCCTACGAGGCCGGTCGTACCGTGGCGAACGTCGAAGAGATGATCGACGCCGACGACATCTTCATGATCGGCCACCTCATCGGTACGCCGAACAACCTGGCAGCCCGCCCGATCACGGACGAGAACTGCGTCCCGCAGCTCTTCAACTCGTCGGGCTTCCCGTTCTGGGGCGATCCGGCGAACTTCCCGTGGACGGTCGGCAACATCTTGAACTACGTCACCGAGACGGAGATCTGGTGTGCCGACATCAAGGCCAACGTGGGCGAGAACGCCTCCGTCGCCGGCATCATCATGAACAACGACTTCGGTACGACGTACTCGAACACGCTCGAGAGTTCTGAAGCGTGTGCGGGTCTCGACATCGTCGATCTCCAGTTGCACGACCCGGCTGCGCCCGACGTGACCAACGAGATGACGACGCTGATCGCAACCGACGCCGACGTGCTCGTCAGCGGCACGACCGCAGCGTTCTGCCCGCAGGTGGCCGCCACGCTGGCCGCCTCCGAGTGGCGCCCGGTCGTGTACAACTCGTACACGTGCAACAACCTGTCGTCGTTCTACGCACCGGTCGCCGAGGCGATCGCTGCGCTGGGTGACTCCGCTCCGCGTATGACGAACTCGAACAAGGTGTGTGGTGACCCGGCGTACGCCGACGATCCCGCGATCCTCCTGACCGAGCAGGTCCTCGACGAGTACGGCGACGGCACCACCTGTGCCGACGGTTCGTTCTCGACCGGCATCCTGTACGGCCAGTTCGTCGAAGACGTGCTGCGCAGCGCCGCTGCCCTTCCGGGAGGCCTCAACCGGGTCAACCTGATGGCGGCGACGTGGAACGCCGACACCACCAACGACAACCTGCTCGGCGGCACGCTGAAGCTCGACGGCGTGAACGACGCCTACTGGACCGAATCGGCGGTCATCCAGATCGTCGTCGCCGGCGAGGACGGCTCGCTGAGCTTCGAGGACCGCGGTGACCTCGCGGACTTCGAGGGTGCCGGCGGGTCGTTCGGCGGCTGATCCAGCCAGAGAACGTTCGGGGTCAGACCCCGAACGTTCTCTCGACTGATTGAGCGAGGGCTCGTCCCGCCGGTTCGTCCGGTCCGGGGCGGGCCCTCGTCGCGTTCTACGGTCGATCCATGACCGAATCGCCCGTGCTCGTCGACGATCCCCGCCAGCACGTCCGCCGCCTCACCCTCAATCGCCCGAACAAGCGCAACGCGCTCTCGCACCGTCTGCGAACGGAGCTGTTCGAGGCGTTGCGCAGCGCCGATCGCGACCCCGACGCGCACGTCGTCGTCATCCGTGGGGCAGGTGCGTGCTTCTCGGCGGGCTACGACCTCGCCCAAGATCCGTCGGAGCGTCCGCCGTGGACGATCAGCCCCGCCGACGGCGGCTGGGCGCGCCACGTGCTCCAGGGCTGGTTCGAGATGATGGACCTGTCGATCCCGGTGATCGCACAGGTCCACGGCTACTGCCTGGCAGGTGGCACCGAACTGGCCACGGCGTGCGACCTCGTGTACGTCGCAGAGGACGCACAGATCGGCTACCCACCCGTGCGATCGATGGCGAGCCCCGACATGGGCTGGCACGTGTGGCTGATGGGGATGCGACGGGCGATGGAGGCGATGCTCACCGGCGACTCGATGACCGGGACCGAGGCGGTCGAGGCCGGGTTTGCGAATCGTGCGTTCGCCGTCGACGCCCTCGACACCGAGGTGCTCGCGGTCGCCGAGCGGGTGGCGAAGGTGCCCGCCGATCTCCAGGCGCTCAACAAGCGGGTGGTGCACCGAGCGATGGAGGCGATGGGGATGCGCAACGGGATGCGCGCCACGGCGGACATCAACGCGATCGGGTTCCACCAGCCCAGTTCGATCGAGTACCACCGCCAGTTCGCGAAGGGCGTGACCGAGGCGCTCAGCGCGCGTGACGAGACCTTCGGGGACTACCGAACCTCCGCGGACGACCGCTGAACGGGAAGGGTCACTCCTCGACGGCGACGACCGAGAACTCGTCCTCGTCGGTGATCTGAATACGGAACGTCACGGTGCCCACGCCGTCGACCTCCGCAGTGCAGCGGTAGGTCGTGCCGACGATGGTCTCGTCGGGCCGCTCGCAGGCTGCCTCGGCGACATCGGCGCCACCGAACTCGTCCGAGACGAGCGATGAGTCGTTGAGATACTCCTCGGTCTGGACCTGGAAGTTCTCCGTCGGTGTCCGGCAACCGGCGACGACCATCGCCGCGCCGAGTACTGCGAGGGTCAGACGGTGCCGCACGATGGTCAAGCTAGCGGCGACGACCGAGGAGGTCGTCGAGCAACGCGACGACCCGAGGAGGTCGTCCAGCACCGCTGCGGTCGGTCAGTGCACCGAGGCCGCAGCCGCGCGGTGACGAGGAGCCCGAGCGGATGAGATGCGGTCCCACATCACGACCCCGAGCGCCACCCAGACGAAGGCGAAGCCGACGACGCGATCGAGCGGCATCGGTTCGTCGTAGAGCAGCCACCCGAGCCCGAAGTTGATCACGGGGACCAGGAGGTTGAGTGGCCCGAGGAGCGTGAAGGGGATCGACTTGGCGGCCGCGGCGAACAACATCAGCGGGATCGCCGTGATCACTCCGGTGCCGAGCAGGAATACCCAGTCGAACGCGTCGGCCGTGGCCGCAGCAC
>JBCBDK010000199.1:0-7233 GCA_038529675.1 Actinomycetota bacterium | reverse complement strand
CTCATGGAGTTGCCCGACGACACCGTTGTGCACACCGGGCACGGCGGACCCGATGACGATCGGCGACGGGGGCGACAGCGTCGTCGACCGGGCTGGCGAACTCGGGCTCTGACCAGCCGCGACAGGCGGTGCGCTCCCGTAGCCTGGTGTGATGTCGTCGGCGGTGGCGGTCCAGGGGGTCGTGCAGCACTACGCATGGGGTGATCGCGAGTTCATGCCGCGCCTGCTCGGGCACGAACCGGACGGCCGGCCATGGGCCGAACTCTGGCTGGGGACGCACCCGAACGGACACGCCCGGCTCGACGATGGTCGCCTCCTCGGCGACGTGACCGGCCCGCTCCCCTATCTCCTCAAGGTGCTGTGCGCTGCCGAGCCGCTGTCGATGCAATGCCATCCGGACGCTGCTCGTGCGGCGGTCGGCTACGAGGCCGGGATCTACCGCGACCCGAACGCCAAACCCGAGTTGATCGTCGCGCTCACGCCGTTCTCGGCGCTGTGTGGACTCCGCCCGTTCGAGGCGACCGACGAGATACTACGTTCGATCGGTGCCGACGCACTCGCCGACACCCTCGCCCGCGACGGGATCGAGCACGTGCTCGAAGCGCTGTACCGAGGTGGGTTCGATGCAGGGCCCTCCGTTGCCGCAGCGGTGGCGAGCGGTCGTGAGGATCTCGCTCACCTGATCGACCTCGACCGCCGGTATCCGGGTGATCCGAGCGTTGCGGTGGCGTTGCTGTTGAACCACGTGGTGCTGCAACCGGGCCAGGCGTTGCACCTCACCGCCGGCAACCTGCACGCCTACCTCCGCGGCGCGGGCGTGGAGCTCATGGGCGCGTCCGACAACGTCGTTCGAGGAGGGCTCACCGTCAAGCACGTCGACGTCGACGAGTTGCTCACGATCGTCGATCCGACCCCGCTCACCCAACCGGTGATGACGGTCCGTGACGGGCGCTACCCACTGCCCGAAGCCGGCGTCACCCTGACTCGGATCGACGGTGGCGCAGAACACACGAGCCACGGCGAGGAGCTGGCCGTCTGCCTCGACGGCACCACCGGGTATCTCCCACCGGGTTCGAGTTGGACACCGGAGGTCGCGGCGTACGTCGTCGTCCACGACTGATCACGTTCCGGGTCTCACCCCAGGCGTGATCACTTCGAGCGGATCTGAACGATCTTCTCCTGGGCGTTGTTGGCGTCGTCACCCTGCTCGACGAGCAGCTTGGCCCGATCCTTCTCGGCTTCGCGCTGGGCCTTGGCAAGATCGGCACGCTCCAGTGCTGCGTCGATGCCGTGCTCCTGGATGAACTCGGCCCACTCGACCAGCTGACCGACCATCTCGTCTTCGGGGACGACCGCGACGTTCTGGCCCTTGATGAAGAGGTGCCCGCGCTTGTTGCCGGCGGCGATGCCGATGTCCGCATCGCGCGCTTCGCCCGGGCCGTTCACGACACATCCCATCACCGCGACCTGCAGCGGGATCTCGCGCTCACCGAACGCCTCCATCGCCTGGTTGGCGACCTCGATGACGTCGACCTCGGCCCGGCCGCACGAGGGGCAGGCGATCAGGTCCACGTTCTTTCGTTCGCGAAGACCCAACGACTCGAGCAACTGACGACCGGCCTTGGCCTCCTCGACCGGGTCGGCGGTGAGTGAGTACCGGATCGTGTCGCCGATCCCCTCCATCAGCAGGGTCGCGATGCCCGCCGTCGCCTTGATCAACCCGGCTGGCGGCGGCCCCGCCTCGGTGACGCCGAGATGGAGCGGGTGATCGGTGACCTCGGACAGCGCTCGGTACGACTCGACCATGAGCGGCACCGACGACGCCTTGACCGAGATCTTGATCAGATCGAACCCGACCTCGTCGAAGTACTGCATCTCGGTCTGTGCCGACTCCACCATCGCTTCGGGCGTGGCCTTGCCGCCGTACTTGTCGTACAGCTTCGGATCGAGGGACCCGGCGTTGACCCCGATGCGGATCGGGAGCTGGCGGTCACGCGCCTCCGCCGCCACGGCCTTGATGTGTTCCGGCTTGCGAATGTTGCCCGGGTTGAGACGGAGCCCGTCGACACCGGCCTCCATGGCCGCCATGGCCATCTTGTACTGGTGGTGGATGTCGGCGATGATCGGCACCGGCGAGCGAGGCACGATCTGGGCCAGCCCTTCGGCCGCCTCGATCTCGTTGCAAGTGCAACGCACGATGTCGGCACCGGCCGCGGCGAGGCCGTAGATCTGCTGGAGCGTTCCCTCGACGTCGGCGGTCTTGGTGATCGTCATCGACTGCACCGTGATCGGCGCGTCGCCACCGACCTCGACCCCACCCACGGAGATCGTCCGGGTCGGCCTACGTTCCGCGGCGGAGATGACGTCCATGGGGGACAGTCAACCAGCCGCTACAGCGGTCGGGCGATGTCCAGGTACAAGCCTGCGGTCATCAACGACAACAGGAGCACCATCACGCCCATCGCGAACGGCATCAGTCGCTCCACGTCGGCGAAGTACCGCTGCTTGCCCGGGCGTCGGGCCTCTCGGATTCGCTCGTAGATCGCCACGGCGGCGTGGCCACCGTCGAGCGGCAGCAGCGGGAACATGTTGAACACACCGACGAACACGTTGAGCACGGCGAGCACCCACAGGACACCCCAGATGCCCTCGGCGTCGCCGACGTCGTCGGTCAGCCCGGTGACGCCGACGAGGGTCGTCGGCCGGCTGGAGAGATCGTCGTTGGTGCCGTTCAGATGGGTGACGATGTTGACGGGGTTCAGGACCTTGACGACGCCCTTCATCGACTCCCACGACGTCGGGAAGATGTCGGTCACGGAGTTGACCGCTGCTGCCGCGACCGAGTGGTCTTCGTAGAGGATGGGGCTCGCCGAGCTGACGCCGAGTAGCGCCTCGCCGAAGAACGGGCTGTCCTCATCGGTGGTCGCCCCGAGCCCGACCGGAATCGTCAGCTCAGCACCGTCGCGCAGGACGACCACGTCGACCACATCGCTCGGCTGGAACGAGCGAACCGCCTCGCCGAGTTCACTCGACGACGTCACCTCGATGCCACCGACGCTCAGCACCTGATCATCGGACTCGAGGCCGGCTTCGGCCGCGGGCAACCCGATGGGCGCCTCGGCGACGAACACCTCGGGCAACAGCTCGTCGGTACGTTCGCCCTGGCCGATGTAGACCGTGAAGAGCAGGAGCACGGCGAGGATCATGTGCATGATCGAGCCGGCGGAGATGACGAGCAGGCGACGGGGGAAGCTCTTCTGGCGATACGTGCGGTCCTCGTCGGCCGGGTCGACCTCGTCCATGCGGTTCATGCCCACGATGCGCACGAACGCGCCGAGCGGGAGTGCGCGAACGCCGTACTCGGTCTCGCCGCGCCGGAACGACCACAGACGTGGCCCGAAGAACAGGAAGAACTGCGTGGCCTTCATGCCGGTCCACTTGGCGGTCACGAAGTGGCCGAGCTCGTGGAGGAAGATGGCGATGACCACGCCGACCACGAACATGAACCACCAGATGTTCACCGTGGCGAGCCACACGAACAGGCCGAAGATGACGAGCATCGACAGCGCGCCCTGCCAGCCTCCGGCGAGCTCGTCGTCGTCGTTCTCGACCACGGCGCCACCGGCCATGACCTCGGACTTGATCTTGTCGCGGCGCGACATCTCGTCCGGCGGCGGCAACTTGCCAGTGCGGTCGGTGTCGGGGTGCGGAGTGAGTTGATCGGTCATACGTCCATGGGTGCATCGGCAGATCGGGCCGATGCCTTCAGTGAATCAAGTCTGGTCCAGAATCGCCGTGGCCTCTCGTCGAGCGGTGTGATCTGCGTCGATCACATCGCCGACCGACGCAGGCGCGACCCCGTCGTGGCGGTCCATGGTTGCAACCACGACGTCGGGGATCTTGTTCCAGGCGACCCGACCGGCCAGGAACCCGTCGACGGCGACCTCGTTCGCAGCACTCAGCCACGCCGGCGCCGTACCGCCCGTACGACCGGCCTCGTAGGCGAGGTCGAGGCAGCGGAACGTGGCCCGATCGGGCGGTTCGAAGTCGAGCCGCGACAGTTCGGTCCAGTCGATCGTCCCGAATGGGCTGGCGATTCGGGCGGGATAGCCGAGGGCGTACCCGATCGGCAGCCGCATGTCGGGCATCGACAGCTGGGCGATCGTGGAGCCGTCGGTGAACTCCACCATCGAGTGGACGACGGACTGCGGATGCACCACCACGTCGATGGCGTCGTAGGGCGTGCCGTAGAGCTCGTGGGCCTCGATGACCTCGAGGCCCTTGTTCATCAGGGTCGAGGAGTCGACGGTGATCTTCGGGCCCATCGCCCAGGTCGGATGAGCCAATGCCGACTCGACCGTCACCTCGGCGAGCTCGGCCGACGACCGGCCCCGGAACGGTCCGCCGCTCGCGGTCAGCAGGAGGCGGGCGACCTCGCGCGCGTTGTCGGCCGACGAGCGCAGGCACTGGTGGAGCGCACAGTGCTCGCTGTCGACCGGCACCAGCTCGGCACCGGGGGTGGACCGCAGTGGCTGCACGACCGGGCCGGCGGCGATGAGGCTCTCCTTGTTCGCCAGCGCGAGCCGCTTGCCCGCCCGCAGGGTCTCGATCGTGACCGAGAGCCCGGCAAAGCCAACGACCCCGTTGACGACGACGTCGGCGCCCTCGACCAGGTCGGCGAGCTCGGTGGTGACGGCATCGAGCCGACCGAGATCGGTCGCTGCCCATCGACGCGCTGCGTCCTCCTCGGCCACGACGACCTGGTTCGGGGCGAACTCGCCGACCTGTTCGGCGAGCAGGTCGATCGACGACCCGACACCGAGGGCGACGACCTCGTACGAGCCCGGTTCACGCTCGTTCTCGGAGCGGATGACGTCGAGCGTCTGGGTCCCGATCGAGCCGGTCGAGCCGGCGATGGCGACCCGAACGGTCATGCGTGCCCCACGGGTCGGCCCGCGATCAGGCCGGCGTGAACGCCGTCCACGGCTCGACCACCCGGAACAGGTAGTACACCGCGGGCAGCGTGAACAGGAAACCGTCGAAACGGTCGAGGACGCCGCCATGACCGCGGATGAGCGTGCCGAAGTCCTTGACGTCGAGGTTGCGCTTGAACATCGACTCGGTCAGGTCGCCGAGCGGCGCCGTGATCGAGATGACGATGCCGAGCATGAGCAGATGACTCATCGACGACCACGTGTCGAACACGTCACGCAGCCCGAAGATCACCATCACCAGCAGCGTGAGCACCGTGCCACCGAGGAACCCTTCGACCGACTTGCCCGGGCTGATCCATCCGCGCAGCGGGGTGCGCCCGAAGGCCGAACCGAGGAAGTAGGCGCCGACGTCGTTTGCGACGACGCCACAGGCCGTGATGACCAGCGTGTCGGTGCCCCACGGGGTGCCGCCACCGAAGTTCGACCAGTCGAGCATGAGCGCGGCATACGAGCCCATCAGTCCGATCCACGTGATGCCCATCGACGTGATCGCCATGTTCGGCATCGGACCGGACTCGATCGAGCGGGCCCCGATGAAGCTCATCGCGCCAGCCATGAAGGCGAACACGATGACGAGCGGCAGCCCACCCTCGCCGACCCAGTAGGCGGTGAGCGGTGCAGCCACGATCGCGGCGAGGCCGGGAGCCACGGCGGGGCGATAGCCCTTCTCACTGACCTTGCCGAAGTACTCGAACCCGGCGATGGCGAGTGCCACCACGACGAACACGAGCGCACCGACCGGACGCCAGCGAACGAGGAGCAGGAAGCCGACGGCCAGGGCGAGGCCGACGCCGACTGCGACCGGAAGGTTGCGCTTGTCGGAACCGCCGGCTTGGGCGAGCGCCGAGGGCGGTCGTTGCGGGACGCCGCCGCGCCGAGCGGGCTCAGGGCGACGGGGCATACCCGACGGGTCGGTGCCGATCGTGATGCGAGCTGGTTCGCGGGCACCGGCCTCGCCGTCGGACTGGGCGGTGCCGGTGGCCGCGGTGGCCACCGCCATCGCGTCGGCGACCTCGACGTCGGCGTGGGCGTCATGCGCGACCTCGTTTACGCCGGGTGTTGCGGTCGGTTGGTCACCGGTCGGGGCGACGGACTCGCCACTGGGGTCGTCCTCCCAGGACAGCTCACCGGTCGGGTCGGCCGGCTGCTCGCGCTCGCGCCGGGCGACGATTCCCGACGGTTCATCGACACTGTCCCCCTCCTTCCACACCGGCGAATCCGACGTGAACGTGGACCACACGTCGAGCCCGTCCTCTTCGGCAGGGGCAGCGGTCGGCTCGATTCTGGGCATGTCGCCGGTCGGCGGCTCGGTCCAGTGGGGCATCGACCCGGCATCGTCGGTGAGGCTCAGTCCGCTCGTGTCGTCGCCGGTGGTCTCCGACTCGCCGTCGGAGCGGCGCCCGACCCCGCCGGAATCGTCACCGAACAGCGGACCGCCGAACTCGTCCGCATCGAAGTCGTCCATGGAGGACTCGTACCGACCGGGCTGGCGCCGACCACCCGACGCGCTGCCTTCGTCCTGTCGCCAGATGTCGTCACTCATACATTCGCCTCTCGCCGTGGGTCCGTTCAGACCTCGAGGAGCTCCTGTTCCTTGTTGGTCAGGGCATGATCGATGCGCTCGACCTGCTCGTGGGCCGTCTTGTCCAGATCCTTCTCCGCCCGCTCGAGCTCGTCTTCGGAGATCTCGCCGTCCTTCTCCCAGCTCTCGAGTGTCTTGCGGGCATCGCGCCGTGAGTTGCGGATGGCGATGCGGCCGTCCTCGGCCATGTTCTTGGCCACCTTCACGTACTCCCGGCGTCGTTCCTCTGTCAGCTGTGGGAGCGAGATGCGGATCGCGATGCCGTCGTTGTTGGGGTTCACGCCGAGGTCGCTGTCGCGGATCGCCTTCTCGATCGCCTCGAGCGTGCTGCGATCGTGGGGCTTGATCAGCAGTTGCCGGGCTTCGGGAACCGAGATCGATGCCAGCTGCTGGAGCGGGACCGGCGTACCGTAGTACTCGACGCTGATCCGGTCGACCAGCGACGGGGTCGCACGGCCGGTCCGCACGGTCGCGAACTGCGACTGCGTGTGCTCGACGGCTTTCTCCATCTTGTCCATCGCCTCGAGCAGGATGTCTTCGATCACGGCCGCAAGGGTAGCCGCCCGGGTCCGCGCCCGATCGGACACCCCAGCGTGCCCACCCCCATCCCCCTCCGTGTCAGACACACGTGGGGACGGTGTCTGACACACGTGGGGA
>JBCBDK010000198.1:0-7235 GCA_038529675.1 Actinomycetota bacterium | reverse complement strand
TGACGGCGATCTGGTGCGCGGCGAGCGTCGGCTCGTCGACACGGGCCGCGATCGACGTCGCGCCCGTGAACACGACCAACATCGACGCCACACGGAGCAGGAGGTGACGTCCGGCGTTCATCAGCGGTCGCATCTCGGTCCACGACGGACGCACGACCGCGGCATGGCGAGTGACCGGGCGGGCCCGCCACCACAAGGCCATGCCCGCGAGTGCCTGCGCGAGCACGGTCGACCACGCGGCACCTGCCACACCGAGGTCGAAGCCGAACACGAACACGAGCTCGACCACGACATTGACCGCATTGGCCACGACCGCCACGATCAGCGACGAGCGGTAGTCGCTCACGCCACGCTGCGCACCCTGCGCCGCGAGTCCGACGAGCACGAACGGCACGCCGATCGCCGAGATCCGCAAGTAGAGCACGGCCACGTCGAGCACGTCACCCTCCGCCCCGAGGAGCGAGGTCAGCACCGGTGCGAACCCGAGCAGCAGCGGTACGGAGACGGCCCCGACCAGCAGCGCGATCCATCGGGCCTGGACGCCGACCGTGCCGGCCGCGGCCCGGTCGCCGGACCCCCACCGGCGAGCGACGCGCTCCGTCGTGCCGTAGGCGAGGAAGTTCGCCCCGACGATGACCAGCGAGAGGACCGACGTCGCCACGGCCAGGCCGCCGAGTTCGTCGGTGCCGATCCGCCCGACGATCGCCGTGTCGACGAGGCGGTAGGCGGGTTCGGCGGCGAGCGCACCCAGTGCCGGGAGCGCGAGCCGCAGGATTCGGCGGTCGACGGGTGTGAGCCGTTCAGACCTGCCGCCGGTCACGCGGCGTTCACCCGGGGAGCATGCCGATCGCGCGGTGGACCCGGTCGAGGGTGTCGGCGGCGACGGACCGGGCCTTCTCAGCGCCGACGTGGAGCAGCCTGGCCAACTCGCCGCGGTCGGTCATCAGTTCCTCGTAGCGGGCTCGGATCGGTTCGAGTGCGGCCACGACCGCCTCACCCGTCTCGACCTTGAGCTTGCCGTACTGCTCGTACTCGGCGGCCGCCTGCTCGACCGTTCGCCCGGTGACTGCAGCGTTGATGTCGAGCAGGTTGGACACGCCGGGTTTCTCGATGCGGTCGAAGCGGACGGCGTCGGCGCCCGTGTCGGAGTCGGTGACCGCCCGCTTGAACTTCTTCATGATCGCGGCGGGCTCGTCGACGATGAACACGCACCCTGCGTCGGACTCGTCGGACTTGGACATCTTCGACGTCGGGTCCGACAGGCTCATCACCCGGGCACCGACGGGCGGCGTGACCGCTTCGGGCAGGACCAACGTGTCGCCGAAGCGATGGTTGAAGCGGATCGCGACGTCGCGTGTGATCTCGACGTGCTGGCGTTGGTCGTCGCCCACGGGCACCTCGTTGGTGTCGTAGAGCAGGATGTCGGCGGCCTGCAGCGCCGGATAGGTGAACAGACCGGCCGAGATGAACTGGCCTTCGCGCTTGGCGGTCTTGTCCTTGAACTGGGTCATACGAGAGAGCTCGCCGTAGGACACGGTGCACTCCATGATCCAGCCGAGCTGGCTGTGTTCGGGGACGTGACTCTGGACGAAGACCGTTGCCACGTCGGGGTCGAGGCCGACGGCGAAGAGCATCGCGGCCAGCGACACCGTCTCGTCCCCGATCACGTTCGGTTCCTCGGTGACCGTGAGCGCGTGGAGGTCGACCACGCCGTGGAACGCATCACAGGTGTGTTGCCCGGCCACCCAGTTCCGCAGCGCCCCGAGGTAGCTGCCCAGGTGGACGTCGCCGGTGGGCTGCATGCACGACAGAACGCGGGTGGCACTCGACATGGGGGTCGAAGCTACCGGTGGGTGACGACGGGTAGCGTGAGTGTTTCATGGCCGTCGAGGTGACCACGCCCGTCTATGAGGGCCCGTTCGACCTGTTGTTACAGCTGATCCTGAAGGAACAGGTGGACATCCACGAGCTCAGCCTGGCCACGATCGTCGACGCGTACCTCGACGAACTCGAACGGATGCAGGACCTCGATCTCGACGTCGCCACCGGCTTCCTGCTCATCGCTGCGACGTTGGTGGAGCTCAAGGCCCGTCGGCTGCTCCCGAACCAGGCCGACATCGACCTCGACGACGAGCTGGCGCTGTGGGAGGAACGAGATCTTCTCCTCGCTCGGCTGCTCGAGGCCAAGACGTTCAAGGACGTCGCCCAGGTGTTCGCCGCGCTCGCCGAGGAAGCCGACCTGTCCTTCCCGCGGACGGCGGGACCCGACGAGCGGTTCATGGACCTGCTGCCCGACCCGCTCGAGGGGACGAGCGTCCGCAGCGTGCAGCGGGCGGCGATCCGGGCGCTCACGCCGAAGCCGCAGCCGGTCGTCGACCTGTTCCACGTCAACCCGATCCGTGTGACCGTCGCCGACGCCGTCGGGGAGTTGCTCGAGGAGCTCCCGCGGGCTCGTCGCATCTCGTTCCGACACCTGACGGCCGACTTCTCCGACCGGATCGAGATCATCGTCCGCTTCCTCGCCCTGCTCGAGCTGTTCAAGCAGGGTGTCGTCGAGCTCACGCAAGCCGAACGGTTCGGCGACATCGAGGTCGAGTGGACCGCCGACGAGGACTTCGAGGCCTCGTCGATCCTGACCGACACCTACGAGGGCTGAACCGCGACCGATGACCGAGCCGATGAGTGAACCGACCCTGACCGACTCGAAGCGCGAGGTCGACCCGTCGACCGGTGAGGCCGGTCCGGAAGCGCCCGAGGAGGAGGGCGTGGCCAGTGCGGAGATGATGCGTGCGATCGAGGCCATCGTCCTCGTCTCGCCCGACCCCGTGCCGCATGAACTGATCGCCCAGCTGCTCGAGCAGCCGGCGGTTCTGGTCGAGCAGTGGTGCGACGAGCTCGCCCGTCGCTACCGCGAGGACGGACGCGGGTTCGAACTCGTCCGGGTCGCCGGCGGCGTCCGCTACCAGACCGCACCCGACCTGACGCCGTACGTGGAACGATTCCTCCTCCACGATCAACGCTCGCGTCTGTCCGGGGCTGCGCTGGAGACGCTGGCGATCATCGCATACAAGCAGCCGATCTCGCGCGCCCAGGTGGCGGCGATCCGAGGTGTCGACCCCGATGGCGTGCTGCGCACACTGGTCGCCCGTGGCTACATCGACGAGGTCGGCCGCGACGACGGGCCCGGCCAGGCGATCTTGTTCGGTACCACCCCGGCGTTCCTCGAGAAGCTCGGGTTGGAGACGATCGACGACCTGCCGCCGATCGCTGAGTTCATCCCCGGTCCCGAGGTGGTGGAGGCGCTCGAACACGGCCTGCGCGTCACCCCGGAGATCGACGTGACCGTGCCCGACACCGCAGCATCACCGGCGGCGTCATCGCCGGCGGCGACCGGTGCGGAGTCGGACGAAGCCGATGCGGCCGGCGACACCGGTGAGCCGGATGCCGGGGGCGACTCGGACGATGGCGCCGGCGCCTGAGCCACCGCTCTGGGAGCAGCAGGCGGCGGCCAGTGCCGCGCTGCCGCAGGGGGAGCGGCTGCAGAAGGTCCTCGCCGCCGTCGGCTTCGGCTCGCGGCGGACCTGCGAGGACCTGATCGCCGCCGGACGGGTCACCGTCAACGGCGAGGTGGCCGTGCTGGGGCGGCGCGTCGACGCCGACGCCGATCTCGTCGAGGTCGACGGTGCGCCGATCGGCGTCAAGCCGGGTCTGGTTCACTACCTGCTCAACAAGCCGGCGGGAGTGGTCACCACGAGCAAGGACACCCACGGCCGTCCCACGGTCATCGAGCTGCTGCCCGACGAGCCGCGCGTGTTCTCGGTCGGGCGCCTCGACGCCGACACGGAGGGCCTGCTTCTGCTCACGAACGACGGCGAGCTCGCCCATCGGATCGCTCATCCGAGCCATGGCGTCGAAAAGGAATACCTCGCCGAGGTCGGCGGCGGGAGCGTTGCCCCGGGTGCGATCCGTCGTCTGCGCGACGGCATCGAACTGGACGACGGTGTGACTGCCCCAGCAACCGTGTCGCAACCGTCGCCCGGGGTGTTGCGGATCACGATTCACGAGGGCAAGAACCGCCAGGTGCGGCGTATGTGCGAGGCGGTCGGTCATCCGGTGCGGCGTCTCGTCCGCACGCGTATCGGTCCGCTCGTGGACCGGTCGCTTGCGCCGGGGGCTTGGCGCGAGCTCACGACCGACGAACGCAACGACCTCGTCGCAGCGCTGGCGACCGATGAGCGTCCACGGGGTCGACCGGCCAGTACGATCGCTCGCCGTGACGACTCCGGCGACCAGCAGCGACGGCGGCGCTGACGGCGCGTCGTCGAGTGGCGCCGGCCGACGCGCCAACGTCGTCGGTCTCGGGCTGATCGGCGGGTCGGTCGCGCTCGCGCTGGGGCGCGACGGCTGGGCCGTCACCGGCGCCGACGCCAAGGGCGACATCGAGGCCGACGCACTCGCCGCCGGTGTGGTCGCAGCGGTCGGCTTCGACCCCGATGCGGAGATCACGTTCGTCTGCACGCCCGTCGCGTCGATCACCGAGCACGTTCGCGCCGCACTGGCCGACTCGTCGGGTGCCGTCACCGACGTCGGCAGCGTCAAGGCGCCGATCTGCGCTGCGATCGACGACCCACGGTTCGTCGGCGGTCACCCGATGGCGGGCAGCGAGTTGGACGGACTCGAGGGGGCCGACCCCGATCTGTTCTCGGGCGCGATCTGGGTGCTCACGCCGCGCGACGACGCCGACGACACCGTGTTCGCCCGGATCACGTCGGTGATCGCCGCGTTCGGTGCCGAGATCGTCGCCGTTCCCGCCGACCGTCACGACGAGGTCGTCGCGGTGATCAGCCACGTGCCCCACCTCACGGCGGCGGCGTTGATGGGCGTGGCCAGCGAGCACTCGATCCGTCATGCGGCGTTGCTGCGGCTCGCCGCGGGCGGCTTCCGCGACATGACGCGCATCGCGAGCGGTCGACCCGACATCTGGCTCGACATCTGCGACGAGAACCGTGAAGCGATCGCACGGGCGCTCGGTGAGCTGATCGACCAACTCGGCGAAGTCCGCCAGACCATCACCCGCACCGATCGCGCCCGACTCCACGACTTCCTCACGAACGCCCGCGAGGCACGAGCGAACCTCCCGAGTCGCGTCGTGCATCCCGACACGCTCGCCGAGGTGCGTGTGCCGATCCCGGACCGCGCCGGCGCCGCAGCCGAACTGTTCACCCTCGCTGCCGAACTGTCGGTCAACATCGCCAACTTCGAGGTCGTCCACGTCGCCGAGTCCAACCGGGGCGTCGCCGTCGTCCTCGTCGACCAGCAGCAGGCGGAGCTGTTCCGCGGCGGACTGATCGCCCGCGGCTTCCACCCGTCGGTCCAGAAGCTGTCGTGACGAAGCGATGAGCGCCGACGACACCACGCGCGCCGTCCGCCGCGCCGTCGGCCCCGTGATCGCACGTGCGATCGTGCCGCCCTCGAAGTCGATCTCGAACCGGGCGCTCGTGTGCGCTGCGCTCGCCGACGGCGAGAGCGAGGTGACCGGTATCGCTCCCGGCGACGACACGGCGGCGATGATCGACTGCCTCGAGTCGCTCGGCATCCCGGTCGGACTGCGCGAGGCCGACGGGTTGCTGGTCGCCGATGTGATCGGAACCGGAGGACGTCTGCCCGTCGGCCCGGTCGAGCTGTCGACCCGGCTCGCCGGCACGACGTCGCGGTTCATCACCGCGCTCGCCGCGCTCGGCCCCGGCCCGTATCTCATCGACGGCGACCCGCCGCTGCGGGCTCGGCCGATGGGGCCGTTGCACGACTCACTCCGGTCGCTCGGCGCGGTGCTGGAACCCGATGACGAATGGGGCCACCTGCCCGTCACCGTCTCCGGTCCGATCGTCGGTGCCGATGCGATCATGATGCCCGGCGACGTGTCGAGCCAGTACGTCACCGCCCTGATGCTCGTCGCCCCGCATCTGTCCCGCGGCCTGCGCCTCGGATTGTCGACCGAGCTGGTGTCTCGCCCGTACGTCGACATCACGCGGTCGGTGATGGAGTCCTTCGGTGTCGCCGACGTGCACGTCGACCATCGCCTCGTCACCGTCGGGCCGGGTGAGTACTTCCCGACCCAGTACCGGGTCGAGCCTGATGCATCGTCGGCGAGCTATCCATTGGCCGCTGCGGCGATGGTCGGCGGTGCGGTGAGCGTTCCCGGCCTCGGTCGGGCGTCGCTCCAGGGCGATGCGGCGTTCGTCGAGCTGCTCGAGCGGATGGGCTGCCTCGTCACGATCGGCGACCACGACACCGTCGTGATGCGCCGTCGCGACACCCCGCTGCGCGGCATCCAGGTCGACATGGCCGACGTGTCCGACCTCGTGCCGACGATGGCTGTCGTGGCCACCCAGGCGATCACCCCGACCCGGATCACCGGGGTTGGCTTCATCCGGGCCAAGGAGAGCGACCGTCTCGGCGACTTGGCGACCGAACTGCAGCGGGCAGGCGCCGACGTGGTCGTCGAGGACGACGGGCTGCTGATCCGCCCGGTCGACCTGCTGCACGGCGCTCGGCTGGAGACGCATCACGACCACCGCCTGGCGATGGCGTTCGGTCTGCTCGGCCTCGTCGTCGACGGCATCGTGATCGCCGATCCGCAGGTCGTGTCGAAGAGCTGGCCCGACTACTGGTCCGCGCTCGACGAGCTGCCGGCGAGGCTCACGTGACCGGCGGCGAGTCCGGTCCCGACGACTCAGCTCCGCCGGACACCGCGAGTGCGGACGATCAGCGTCCCGTCGTCGCCGCGTTCGACGTCGACGGCACCATCACCGAACGCGATTGTGTCGTCCCGTTCATGCGCCGCGTCCGATCGCCGCTGGTGATCTCGGGGCGGTTGGGGCGGCGACCGCACCGTCTGCTTCCCGCCGTCGTCCACCGTGACCGCGATCGCATCAAGGAACTCGCCGCCGTCGCCGCCTTTCGGGGTCTGCTCGAACGCGACGTCCTCGACGCAGGTGCCGAGTTCGCTCGCCACGTCCACGACCGCTGGTTGCGCTCCGATGTGATCGAACATCTCCGGGGACACCAGGCGGCCGGACACACGACCGTGTTCGTGTCGGCGTCGTTCGAGGCGTACCTCGAACCGTTGGCCAGCCTGCTCGGCGTCGACGGCGTGGTGGCCACACGACTCGCAGCCAGCGATGGCGTCCTCACCGGACGCCTCGAGGGCGCGAACTGCCGTGGCGCCGAGAAGG
>JBCBDK010000197.1:0-7240 GCA_038529675.1 Actinomycetota bacterium | reverse complement strand
CCGAACGCCGTCGCGCGCTGCACCCGACGCAGCGGACGACTCGGTCGTCAGAGCGCCTCTCCCTCGGCGATGCGCTGGTGGTGGTGGATCACCTCGGCCACGACGAAGCGCAGGAACTTCTCCGTGAACGCCGGGTCGAGGCCCGACTCCTCCGCCAGCGTGCGCAGGCGAGCGATCTGCACCTCCTCGCGGCCAGGGTCGGCCGGCGGGAGATCGGCGGCCTTCTTGTAGCGCCCGACCGCCTTGGTGATCTTGAAGCGTTCAGCCAGGAGGTGGACCAGTGCCGCGTCGATGTTGTCGATGCTCGACCGGTAGTCGGCGAGCTGCGGGTCGGTCTGGTCGGCTCCCATCCGCGGCGATCGTACTCACCACGTTCTGGCTCTGACCCAGAACGTGGTCAGAGGGCGGCGACGGGGATCCGGACGCGGTGGCTCGCCTCGGCAGTCTGCTCGACGAAGCGGCCGACGAGATGGTGCGGCGCGGCGCGGACGACCTCGACGAGGCTGTAGCTGCCGGCGCGCATCGGGTGCGGCGGGGTGAAGTGGACGAGCTTGTTCTGCCGGGTGCGCCCGGAGATCACGGTCGGGTCCTTCTTCGAGGGACCTTCGACGAGCACCTCCTCGACCCGCCCCACGCGGGCCTGGTGCTTGGCGAGCGCGGCGCGCTCGATCACGACGCGAAGCCTGTCGAAGCGTTCGGCGGCAACCGCCGGGTCGACGAAGTCGGCCTCCATCGCCGCGGCCTCGGTGCCGGGCCGCGGCGAGAAGATGAAGGTGTAGGCGTAGTCGTACTCGGCGGCGGCAGCCATCTCGAGCGTGCGCTCGAAGTCGTCGTCGGTCTCGCCGGGGAAGCCGACGATGATGTCGGTCGACACCGCCAGGTCGGGCACGACGCGACGCGCCTCGACGAGCTTGTCGAGATAGCGCTCACCGGTGTAGCCCCGATGCATGAGGGCGAGGACCCGGTCGCTGCCCGACTGGAGCGGGTAGTGCAGGTGCTCGCACACCGCCGCCGTCTCGGCCATCGCCGCAAAGGTCTCGGGGCGCATGTCCTTCGGGTGCGGGCTCGTGTACCGGACCCGTCGGATGCCGTCGACCGCGCCGACCTCGCGGAGGAGGTCGGCGAACAGCGGACGAAGCTTCGCGTCCGTGTCGCCGGCCTGTCGAGCCGCGAGCTGGAGGTCGCGGCCGTAGCTGTTCACGTTCTGACCGAGCAACGTCACCTCGGTGACCCCGTCGGCGGCGAGTGCCTCGACCTCGGCGACGACGTCGGCGTACGGGCGGCTGATCTCCTCACCCCGAACCGCGGGGACGATGCAGAACGCACAGCTGTTGTCGCAGCCGATCTGGATCGTGACCCACCCGGCGTGGCTCACCTCGCGCCGGGCAGGCAGCGCCGAGGGAAACATGACGTGGTCGTCGACCACGGCCGCTTCGAGGATCTCGGTGATGGGCGCGTCGGTGGTCCGCGCCTCGGCGAGGAGTTCGGCGGCGCGATGCACGTTGTGTGTCCCCATGACGACGTCGACGTGACCCGCCTTCGTGGCCACCAGATCCTGGTCCTTCTGAGCGAGGCACCCCGACACGACGATCTGGCGGCCGTCCTTCTTCCCCTTCCAGGTCTTGAGATGGCCGAGGTTGCCGTACAGCTTGTTGTCGGCGTTCTCCCGGATGCAGCAGGTGTTGAGCACGACGACGTCGGCGTCGGCCTCGGACTCAGCCCGGACCATGCCGTCGCCTTCGAGCAGACCGGCGATCCGCTCGGAGTCGTGCTCGTTCATCTGGCAGCCGTAGGTGCGAACGACGTAGCGGCGGGCCGGCTCGGACATGGCCCGCAGGCTACTGACGGGCCAGCACTTCACCGCCGTGCGCGCCACTGCACCGATAACGTCGCGCCGCGTGATCGCGATCTTCCTCAACGAGAACCAGAACCTCGTCAGGATCCTCTACCTGATCCACATCATCACCGTCGTGGCGGCGTTCGGACCGACGTTCCTCTATCACCGGCTGCGCAAGAACGGCGAGACGGTGGCAATGGCGCAGCTGCACATGCGGATCGTCTTCCCGTCGATGGTCATCCTCTGGGTCGCTGGCATGGGCATGGCCGGGGTGAACAAGTTCAACCTGGCCGAGACCTACTGGATCACGCTCTCGATCCTCCTCTGGGTGGTCGGGGTGGCGGTCAGCTGGTTCCTGATCCGCCCGGCGATCACCGATGACTCCCCGGAGGCCACGAAGAAGTTCTCCGCCGGTGTCGGCATCACCCACCTCGTGCTCACCCTGAGTCTGCTGCTGATGATCTTCAAGCCGTTCGTCGACGGCGACTACGTCATCAACAGCTGAACCCGGCGTCGATCCCGCCACCCGAGCGGCACGACCGGACCGGTCCGGTCGTGCCGGCACTCGCTCAGTCGAGGCTGATCGGTTCGTCGTCGGCGTCGGAGAACGCCTCGTCGACGACCTCGGGCGCCTCGGCCGGTGTGTTCGGATCCTCCTTGAGGCCCGACGCGATCAGCACCTTGTCGCTGATCTCCATGGTGACCTCCGGGTTGGTCCGCAGGTACTCCTTGGCCTTCTCGCGACCCTGGCCGAGCTGTTCGCCTTCGTACGTGAACCAGGCGCCCGACTTCTTCACGATGCCGAGGTCGACCGACATGTCGATCAACGAGCCCTCACGGCTGATGCCCTTGCCGTACATGATGTCGAATTCGGCCTGCTTGAACGGCGGGCTCACCTTGTTCTTCACGACCTTGACGCGGGTGCGGTTGCCGACTACGTCGGCGCCGTCCTTCAGGGCTTCGATACGGCGGATGTCGAGCCGGACCGAGGAGTAGAACTTCAGCGCCCGACCGCCCGGTGTGGTCTCGGGCGACCCGAACATGACGCCGATCTTCTCGCGCAGCTGGTTGATGAAGATGGCGATCGTCTTGGTCTTGTTGAGGTTGCCGGTGAGCTTGCGCAGCGCCTGACTCATCAGGCGGGCCTGGAGGCCGACGTGGGTGTCGCCCATCTCGCCCTCGATCTCGGCCCGAGGCGTCAGCGCCGCCACCGAGTCGACCACCAGCACGTCGATTGCCCCGGATCGGGTCAGCATGTCGGCGATCTCGAGCGCCTGCTCACCGGTGTCGGGCTGGGAGATGAGGAGCTGATCGACGTCGACCCCGATCGCCGCGGCATACACCGGATCCATCGCGTGCTCGGCGTCGATGTAGGCGCACACGCCCCCGTTGCGCTGTGCCTCGGCGACGACGTGCATGGCGAGGGTGGATTTGCCCGACGACTCCGGGCCGTAGATCTCGGTGACTCGGCCGCGAGGCAGGCCCCCGACGCCGAGTGCGAGGTCGAGCGAGAGCGCACCGGTCGGCACGGTCTCGATCGCCATGTTCGTGCGATCGCCCATCTTCATGATGGCGCCCTTGCCGAACTGCTTGTCGATCTGCTGAAGCGCCAGATCCAGTGCCTTGTCGCGGTCGTTGCTCATGTCGTGTCTCTCTTCTTTCGTGCTCCGGACCTGCCGCCGGAGGGTGAGGGCGAGGCGACTCGCCGATCTGACGTGGTGTCGTGGCCCATCATGAGCGAGGGGTGTCACAGTGATCCGGCACGATGCGTCGGCGGGTTGCGTCGACGAGTTGCACCGGTGTGATTCGAGAGCGTAGCGAACGAACAACCGTTCGTGCAAGCACACCTCGAACGAACACGCCCTGGCGTGGAGGCTTCACCATGCCGTCCGGCGAAGGGCTCGGGCCGAATGGCCGCCAACTACACTTTCGCCGGTGCGGCGATCATTCGGTGGACTGCTCCTGCTCGTCGCAGCCGGACTCGTCGCCGTGGGCGTGGGCACCTTCTGGCTCGACCGCGTGGCGTTCTCCCCCGACTCCGACACCGACGCCGCCCATGCGATCCTCGCCGACGACGACATCCGCGACCAGGTCACCACCCTCGTGGCCAGCGTCGACGCACCCGAACTCGGCATGTCGCCGAACGAACTCCGTGCGTTTCTCGACACGATCGCCACGTGGCGCGCCGGTGCTGCGGTCATGCGCGGCTTCATCGGCGACGCGCACGCTCGCGTCATCGGCGACTTCGACGAACCGGTCACCATCCCGGCAGCAACGCAGGTGCAGATGGTCCGCCATGAGGGCGTCTCGCTGGTCCCGCCGATCACCGTGCCCGTCGAGGAGGTCGGCTCGCTCGCGTTCGTCAACACCGTCGTCGGTTGGACCTGGATCGTCACGCTCGGCCTCGGCATCGTCGTCGGGCTGCTCGGCCTCTTCGTTCGCCCCGAACGAGGCGAGTTCGTGTTCGCGCTCGGCATCGGAGCGATGTCGACCGGGGTCTCGATCGTGTTCTTCGGATGGCTGATCCCCGCGACCGCGCTCGGCGCGCTGTCCGAGGATCTGTGGACCAACGTGTTCCCGCGCCTCGCCGCGAACTCGCGCACCTTCACGTTCGTGACGGCATTCGTGTTGATCGTGATCGGCGTGATCCTCGCCTTCGGGACCGGCGCGCTCAAGCCACGTCGAGCAAGTTCGACCCCCCTCGCCGCCACCCGCTACCGCAGCGAACCCCGCGGCTGGAGCAGGTGACCCGGACTCGAACGACCCGCCACCGATCGGGGCGGGAAATGAGTGCTTCCCCTGGGACTCGAACCCAGAACCAATGGATGAAGCGCCACGCAAGGCCCATCGACGCGAAACGACCCGCCACCGATCGGGGCGGGCCGTGAGTGCTTCCCCTGGGACTCGAACCCAGAACCAATGGATTAAGAGTCCACTGCTCTGCCAATTGAGCTAGAGAAGCAAGCGGAGAGCGAGGGTAGCGCCCGAACGGGCGGACGCCTCGTGCCCCGTGCGACTGCGTGCGGTGCGCGCGTGCTGTTGTCTGCGTCCCCGCCGAAGCGGATCTGCGGGGTGGCCAAGGGGACTTGAACCCCCAACCGCCAGGATCACAACCTGGTGCTCTACCTGTTGAGCTATGACCACCATGTACTCGTCGGGCGAACCCGACGCATATTCGCCCGGTCCCAGCCCGGGCGGCCTCCCAGTCTGCCAGCTCCGACGCCGATCCACACCCTGGGTTCGAACGCCGACCGGTCAGCTCATGCGGCGGTGGAACGCCTCGGGATCGAGGCCGAGCTCGACCATCCGCTCGCGGGCGAACTCGGGCGGATCGGGCAGCCGGCCGGCGAGGATCGCCCCGACCGCCGGACCGTCCTCGGCCCACACGTGACAGCTCCCGACGTTCATCTTCCACATATCGCTCGAACCTTCGCCCTCGCCGCGACGCGAGCCGTCGGCCGACTCGGCACGGCCCGGGCCGCCGTCGGCTGCTCGCAGTGACCAGATCGTCTGCACGGCCACCGGCGCCATCGCCTGGAGCAGCGCGGTCGTGTGGGTACATGCACGCGGCCCGCCGAACAGCTCCCGCACGCGATGCGCGAAACCGCGGGCGATCGACAGCCCGACCAGCCGCTGGTAGTGCTGGACGATCGACGGGCATTCCTGATGCGGATGTGCCTGGAACCGCACGTCGACCGCCACGATCTCCAGGTCGGGATACCGCACCTCGAGGTCGAGCTGCATGTGGTGCACCGTCAGCGGCCGGTCGTCCTCAGCGAAGTACAGGTGCGGGGGCTTCTGGTCGCGCACGGCGCCGCGCAGCAGCACTCGATCCGCGGCGAGCCGGTAGGCCCGGACCCGATACTCACGGTCGTGCAACGGCGCGAGTGGAGCACCGTCGGCACCGACCGGGTCGGCCTCGAGAATCGAGTCGCCGAGGAACTGAACGTCCGAGGGGTGCCCGTTGGTCATCCGGCCGACCGTAGCCAAGCGGCCAGCCGAGCCCGAAGGCGCCGAGCGGTCGCCCGCGACCACCCGGCTCGGACGGACGTGGGTGGCGTCGACGTCAGTGGCTAACGACGCGTGGCAGGTCGCCCGCCTGGGCGACCCAGTCCTTGACCTGCTCCAGCGACGGCACCTGACGCACGAGCCGCTTCGTCGCATTGAGCTCGGTCATCTTCTTCCAGAGGTTCTCCGCATTGCGCGTGGCGAGTTCGACCACCGTGTCCACGCCCGACGCCTCGAGCAGATCGCTGTACTGTGTTCCGACGCCGTTGATCCGCATCAGATCGGCGCGGTTGACCCACTCGAGCACCTGCTTCGTCGTGACGTCGGCCTGGTCGGCGAGGTCTTTGCGCCCGGCCGCTGATGCGGCGACCTTGAGCAATCTGCCCGTCGTGGTGACGCCGGCGCCGGCCAACTTCTTGGCGTATGTCTCGCCGATGCCTTCGATGTCGATGATCTTCGCCATAGGGCCGCCACCGTAGTCACTTCGTGTGAGACGTGCGTCACGCGCTGGGCGCGGACGCTGCGAGACCGCTCAGATCCCGAGCGGGAACGCCGAGTCGAACAACGGGGTCATGCCTTCGGCCTCGACGTCGGCGCGCAGTTCGTCGTCGCTCGGCGCGGCGAGATCGCCGGACGCCGCGTCGACCAACATCGGCAGCAGCCGGGCGTCGCTCGTCGTGTTCAGGAACATCTGCGGATGCGACAGGACGTAGCGGACGGCACGGCCGATGGGACCGGCCTCGGTTAACGGGTCGTACCAGGAGAAGCGGTGCTCGGGCTCGTCGCGCCACCGCCCGCGGGCGATCGACTTGATCGTCTGCACCGCCACCTCGCGGTCCGCGCACACGTCGAGCAGCGCCTCGACATCACCTCGGTAGGTCGGGTCGTCCAGCAGGACGAAGTTGACCGGGAACAGCACCGAGTCGAAGTCGAATCGCTGGAGGCTGCGCAGGTGCATCGCGGCGACCGGCAACCCGTGTCCGGTCACGCCGATGTGGGAGACGAGCCCGTCGTCGCGCGCCGCCGCCATCGCCGCCGCTACGCCATCGGGAGCGAACGCCGTCTCCCACTCCGCCTCGTCGACCAGGTTGTGGAGTTGGATGAGGTCGACGTGATCGACGCCCAGCCGTTCGAGCGACCGCTCGAGTTCTGCCCGGGCGGCGGCACCCGAGCGCTCGCCGGTCTTCGTGGCGAGGAACACGCGGTGTCGGTTCGATGCCAGCCAGGGTCGGAGCCGGACTTCGGACTCCCCGTACGAGGCGGCGGTGTCGATGTGGTTGACCCCCCACTCGGCGACCGAGGCGAGGGTGGCGTCGGCCCGGGACTGGCTCATACCGCCGAGCGCCGCGGCGCCGAAGATCAGTCGGGTGGACTCGTGACCGGTGCGGCCGAACG
>JBCBDK010000196.1:0-7252 GCA_038529675.1 Actinomycetota bacterium | reverse complement strand
TGTCGTCGTTGACGCGGACGCCGTCGATCGCGATCTCACCGGCGGTGATCGTCTCGAGGCCGGCGATCATCCGCAGCACGCTGGTCTTGCCGCAACCCGACGGACCGACGATGGCGACGAACTCGCCGTCGGCGATGTCCGCGCTGACGCCGCGCACGGCCTGCACGCCACCCGGGTACTCCTTGTGCAGTCCTCGCAGTTCCAGCGTCGACACGGCGACACCTCGCTTCCCTCTGGCTCCGACCGTACCGCGCCGCCGTCGCCCCTCCCGACCAACCCGTTCTCGTGAGGATGTGCGGGACATCCCACCGGACAACCTCACGAGAACGAACCAGGTGGGGTCACAGCGGGGTCGGGTTGGTGGGAGGACGGCTTGGGTCGAGGTCGGAGTGGCGCCGTACGCTGGCGCCGTGTTCAACAGGTGGTTCGAATCGGTCGCGGTCGCCCAGCAGCGGGCGAAGCGTCGTCTCCCGCCCAACGTGTACGGCGCGCTCGTCGCCGGCGCGGAGCGCGGTACCACCCGTGACGACAACGAGGCGGCGTTCGACGAACTCGGTCTGCGTCCGATCGTCGCCGGCCAGTCGCCCACCCGCGACATGGCGACCGAGGTGATGGGCCAGCCGATGTCGATGCCGGTCATGATCAGCCCGACCGGCGTGCAGGCCGTCCATCCCGACGGTGAGGTCGCCGTCGCGCGCGCGGCGGCAGCTCGCGGCGTGGTGATGGGCCTGAGCTCGTTCTCGTCCAAGCCGATGGACGAGGTGATCGCCGCCAATCCACAGACCCTGTTCCAGATCTACTGGGCCGGCCGCCGCGACGACATGGTCGGCCGGATGGAGCGCGCCAGGGCCGCCGGCGCGGTCGGCATGATCCTCACCCTCGACTGGTCGTTCGTGCACAGCCGCGACTGGGGCAGCCCGAAGATCCCCGAGTCGCTCGACCTCAAGACGATGATCGCCCAGGCACCCGGCGCCATCATCCGTCCGTTGTGGCTGTACGACTGGTTGAGGTCCGGCGGCATACCCCAACTGGGCGTCCCGAACTACCCGGTGTCCGCCAGCGACCCCGTACCGGGATTCTTCGAGGCGTACGGCCAGTGGATGGGGACACCACCACCCACGTGGGACGACATCGCATGGCTCCGCAGCCAGTGGGACGGGCCCTTCATGGTCAAGGGCATCAACCGCGCCGACGAGGCTCGCCGGGCACGTGACGCCGGCGCATCGGCGATCAGCGTCTCGACCCACGGCGGCAACAACCTCGACGGCACCCCCGCCCCGATTCGTGTCCTCCCGGAGGTGGTCGATGCGGTCGGCGACGACATCGAGGTCGTGATGGACTCGGGCGTTCGACGCGGCAGCGACGTGGTCAAGGCGCTCGCTCTCGGCGCCAAGGCGGTGATGATCGGGCGCGCCTACCTGTGGGGGCTGGCCGCCAACGGGCAGGCCGGGGTCGAGAACGTGCTCGACGTGCTGCGGATGGGGATCGACTCGAACCTGCTCGGGCTGGGCAAGGCGTCCATCGCCGAGCTCTCCCCCACCGACCTGGACGTGCCGGACGGATTCTCACCGCCTCGCCGGAACTGACTGCACACCGTCGCACGGGCAGGCTCGTGCCGCCGACGGTCTGGACCTGCGCCGCTCCCTCCTAACCTCGTCGTCGTGCGGCTGGGTGAGGCGACGTGGGTGGAGGTCGACGAGGCGGCCCGCACGATGGCCGACGAGGACGGCACGCTCGCGCCGATCGTGCTCATCCCGGTCGGCTCGACCGAGCAGCACGGCCCCCACCTCCCGCTGAACACCGACACCCTCGTCGCCGAGGAGATCGCCGGCCGGGCGCTGCACCAGACGACCGGCCTGCTGATCGGGCCCACGATCGCCGTGACGGCGTCGGGTGAGCACGCCGGATTCGCCGGCACGTTGTCGATCGGCAGCGAAGCGATGACGGCGGTCGCCACCGAACTGGGCCGTAGCGCCGACTGGGCGGCGGGTGTCGTGTTCGTCAACGGGCACGGCGGCAACCACGCCGCGCTCTCCGCCGCGGTCGGCCGACTGCAGCACGAGGGCCGTCAGGTGATCAGCTGGTCGCCGCGGTGGCCTCGACGGTCCGACGGCGGCCCGCCCGACCTGCACGCCGGCCGGATCGAGACCTCGCTGATGCTCGCGATCGACCCGGGCCTCGTGCGACTCGAGCTGGCCGCGGCCGGACCGGACACACCACTCGATGAACTGGTTCCGACGCTGCGCTCGGCGGGCGTGCACGCGGCGAGCGGGTCCGGCGTGCTGGGCGATCCCGAGGGGGCGTCAGGAGCCGAGGGCGAACAGTTCCTCGCCGACTTCGTCCGAGACCTCGTCTACGAGATCGAGCGCTGGCGCCCGATCGACCCCACCCCCACCGACTGAGTTGGATTCCGTCCCCGAGCAAGAATCCAACTCGACACGCAGGAAGTTGGATTCCGTCCCCGAGCAAGAATCCAACTCGACGCGCAGGAAGTTGGATTCCGTCCCCGAGCAACAATCCAACTTGGGCGGGGTCAGCCGGCGAGGGCTCGGTAGGCGCGTTCGGCGGGGCCGCGGCCGAGGTGGCGATGCCACAACACGGCGCCGGCGATCGCGACCAGCCAGAACGCGCCGGCGAACGCGAGCGACCGCACCACACCCCCCGGCGTCACGACCTCCAACCAGTCGACGAGGAGGTTGAACACGAGGATGTGGGCGATGTAGATCGTCAACGAGAGCTGACCGGCTCGGCGGAGCGGATCGAACGCTCTCGTCCACCGTTCCGCCGCCCACGACAGCGCACCGAAGGCGGCCATCGCCGTCCCCAACGCACTCGCGACGTACACGATGCTGCGACTCGACGGATCGGTCGACAGGACGTGGTGCTGGAACGGCGTGGACGCGAACGATGACGCACCGGTCGCCGTCAGGAACAGCACGACGCCGCCAACGACGAGCACGTCACGAAGCCACGGTGCGCCCAAGCAGCGCCCGATCACGATGCCGGCGCAGAAGAACGTCAACCACGGCAGCAGCGGGTGTGTCCCGTTCACCGCGACCTCGAACGCGATCCCTCGAACCGACGATGAACTCGGTGACGTCAACCACGCCGTCGACACACCGTCCTCTCTTCGCTCGAAGAGCCAGACGCTCAGCCACCAACCTGCGCCGGCCGCGAGCGCACCGATGCCCACGAGCCAGCGTGATCGGAGCCGGAACAGCACGGCGGCGAGCGCGAACATCGCCCCGTAGTAGAGGATGATCGTGCCCGGCCAGATTCGATCGAGGAGCTGACCGAGCAGGTACAGCACGATGCCTCGGCGAGCCAGCCGCCACCGAGCCGAGACGACGCGCTCGGGCGTCGTGGCCGCACTCGTCAGCAACGCCACCCCGACGCCGGCCACGAGCACGAACGTGGCCGCGAACCGCGTCGACAGCGGCCCCGTCCAGGGGTCGAACAGCTCGGCGATCGCTCCGTCACCCGGTTGCCCGCCCCGGATGATGAGGTAGCCGTGATAGTTCATCACCACGACGCCGATGAGTGCCACGGCACGGACGACGTCCGGCGCGGGCCGCCGCGCATCGGGAGCAACACCGACCGGCACAACGCCGGCCGCCGAACGATCAGCTGGACCGTCGGGATCGACGACGAACGCCACGAACGCGCCGCCCGTCAGATCCAGTCGAACTCATCGACGAGGGTGGTCGTCAACGGCCGCTGGAGGTCGACCCGGCCACCGATCGTCGGCACCGGATCGCCGGCGGGGACGACGACCATCGACGTGTGCATGTGGGGCGGCTCGTGGAGCGCGAGCCGGCGTCGCTCGAAGTGGAAGGGGCTGCGGCCGTCGTCGAGTGCGGCGACGCCGTTGGCCGACCCCGCGCCGATCATCACCAGATGACCGTCGCCAGCGACGGCGGCGAGCCGGTACCCGGCGAGGTCGCCGGCTGCCACCGGCCGGACGTCGAGCACGTCGGCGGTCAGATGGAACGCCCGCTTGTCACCGTGCCAGAGCGCCGTGCCGAGGCGGAGCCGGAACCGGCGATCGGGCCATCGCTCCTGCAGTGCCGCATAGGCGTCGACGCCGACGTGGCTGATCCAGATCGGCAACGAGGGCTCGATCCCGTCGAGTCGCTGCTCGACCTGGGCGACGTGGTCGTCGTCCGAACCGGCGAGGGGCGGGTGGATCGCCACGCCGACCACCTCGAGCCCGACCGATCGAGCGGCATCGACGAGTTCGGGGCCACGCCCGAACCGACGCATCGCCGACTCGAGCTTCACGACGACGCGACCCCGCCACCGCTCGTGGTCGAGCGCCGCGACGTGCTCGTCGGCACCGACGGTCAGCACCGGGTCGATCGATGCGATTCGTTCGGCCACGGCGTCGAGGCGCACGGTGTCGAATGCCACCGGCGTGAGGACGACCGGCGTGACCGAGTCGGGCAGATCGTCGAGTTCGTGCACGGTGCCGACGGCGACGGTGTCGGCGAACTCGGCAGCGCGGGAGGCGAGCCAGGTCCGACCGAAGCCGTATCCGTTGCCCTTGACGACCGGAACGAGTCCGTCGACCCGGTTGACGACCTCCACGACCTGGGCGCGCCACACCGAGCCCTTGATCGTCAGTCGGATCGACATGGACTCACGCTACGTCGACGGACTCGATCGGACGTCGCAGCAGCGCCCGGGTGAACCGTTCCGAGGTGGCGAACCGGTCAGAGATCCTGCGCGCCGCCGCCGGCTTCGATGGCCTGCTCGAGCGCGCCGAACGTGTCGCACCGATTGGGGTCGCCGGTCTGAAAGCCGATGTTGAACCATGCAACACGCTGCGCCGACGATCCATGGGTCCACGACTCGGGGTCGACGCGACCCTGTGTCGCCTGCTGGATGGAGTCGTCGCCGACGGCCGCAGCAGCGTCGAGCGCCTCCTGGATCTCGGCTTGCGAGTCGAATTGGTTTCGCGCGTTCGCGTCGTTGGCCCACGCACCGGCCAGACAGTCGGCCTGCAACTCGAGTGCGATCGAGTATGCGTTCTGATTCACCGGGTCGGCCCGCTGGAGCCGATGCATCTCGGCGTTGATCCCGAGTGCGTTCTGAATGTGATGGCCGTACTCGTGGGCGACGATGTACTGCGCCGCGAGATCGCCCTCGGCGTCGAACCTCGATTGGAGCTGCGCGAGGAAGTCCAGATCGAAGTAGATGAGATTGTCGGCAGGACAGTAGAAGGGTCCGGTCTGCGCCGACGCCTGGCCGCATCCGGTGTTGGTGAAGCCGGAGAAGAAGACGGTCTGGGTGACCGGGTACTCGAGGCCGTTGAAGGACTCGGGGTACTGGTCGATCCAGTACTCCTGCACGTCGATCGTCGCACCGCAGAGGATCTGCTCGGCTTCGGAGCTGCAGGTCTCGTCGTCGCCGCCGGTCGACTGCGACGACGCCGCGGTGGTACCACCGAGTCCGGCGGCAGTACCGGACGAGCCACCGAGCAACTTCGGGAGGAACAGCGTGGCGAGCAGGACGACGATGCCGATCAGGCCACCGCCCGCCTTCAGACCGCCGCCGAGCCCACCACCGCGTCCACGACCCCCGGCGCCGCCACGGAGCGCTCCACCGAGGATGTCGCCGAGACCGCCTCCCCGGCCACCGCGACCGCCGCCCATCGCACCACCGAGGAGATCACCGAGGCCGCCGCCGCCCCCGCCGCCGCCACCCTGGCCGCGACGGTCCTGGATCATCCGCGAGTCGCGCGACCGGATCTTCGTCATGACGCCATGTTTCCAGATCGGGGCCCGCCGGACCGTCCGGACCGTCGGCGAGAACGTCGGAGCCCGCGCCACCCGACCGCCCCGGCACCGATGAGCGGTCCCGAGTCGCCGAGTCGCGAGGGCGTGATCCGCGCACCGCGGCTGTACGAGGTGCGTGCGTGCTCGTCGAGTTCGAGCTGGGCCGAGTGGAAGAACGTCGCCGCGAACCCGAGGGCCACGCTGCCACCGACGACGACAAGCGACAGGTCGAGCGCGTTGCACACCGTTGCGGCAGCGCGTCCGACGAGGCGGCCGGTGCGCTGCATGATCTCGTACGTCGGTTCGGTCGGCGGGCGACCGGTGATCGCCTCGATCGCGAGGCCGGACGCCTCGGCCTCGAGGCACCCTCGGGCGCCACACTCACAGCGGCGTCCCCCTGGTTCGACGATGACGTGGCCGATGTGACCCGCATTGCCGGTGTTGCCGTCGAGGAGTTCACCGTCGAGGATCACGCCGCCACCGACGCCGGTCGAGACGGTCAGCGCACAGAAGTTGGCGTGCCCCTGCGCCGCCCCGAGCCAGCCCTCTGCGAGCGCCAACGCCTTCGCGTCGAGATCGCCGAACACCGGACGGGCGAAGGTGTCGTCGAGCCGCTTGCGGAGCGGGAAGTCACGCCAGGCTGCGATGTTCAATGGCGACACCGTCTCGACGTTTCGCGCAACCGGTCCGGCCGAGCCCACACCGATCGCCCGCACCCTGGCGTTGTGGCGCGTCCGCGCCCGTTCGATCTGGTGGCGACAGATGCCGAGCAGGTTGTCCCAGTGCTGTTCGGGCAGCGCGTCGCGCGGGACCTCGACGCGAGCCCGGTCGATCAGCTCGCCACGAGCGGTGACCAAGCCGGCCGCGAACTTCGTCCCACCGATGTCGATCGCCATGACCACGTCCTGACCAGGGCGCCGTTCCACGTCCTCCGCCTGCGGTTCGTCGCCGACGGGTTCGGAGTCACGGTCATCGGGCTCCGACGGGTCGTCGGCAGCCGCCGCGTCCGTGCGCCTCGAATCGGGGTCGTCGGCGGCGTCACCGGCCGCATCGACGCCCGACTCGTCGGGCGCTCCGGGGCGATCGTCGGACATGGCCAGCGACGGTATCGGGTCCACGTTCGCGTCGGGGTGGACCAGCACCGATCTGCGATGATGTCCGGGATTGGGGCTTCACCCCGGCCGCGAATCGACCGATACCACAGTGATCGCGATGCCCATCCGACCTTCCGCCACGACGAACCCGCCGCCGCGACCGCTGTCGCACCGGTCGGTCGTTCGTCGCGCCGCACTGTCGGCCATGGCCGTGCTCGTCGGCATCGCCACGCCCGGCATGGTGCTCGCCCGCGACCCCGCAACCGAGCCGGTGACCGGCGAACCGGCGGATCAGGCACCGGCCACACCCGACCCTGGCGACGGCGAACCGCCCGCCGACGATCCGCCGACCGACGACACGACGACGACCACAAGCACGAC
>JBCBDK010000195.1:0-7255 GCA_038529675.1 Actinomycetota bacterium | reverse complement strand
GCGCCCAGTGCGGAGCGGTTCTGCGGCGAGATCGACGCCAACCTCGCGCAGCTCGCGTCACCACGCATCGACTTCGTCGACGACGTCGAACCGGTGCTCGAGCTGTACCGCGAGATCGCCGATCTCGCTCCTCTGTCGATCGAGCGGGAGTGGCGCCAGCTCGTGACCAACTACGAGACCGCGAGCACCGTCGTCCCCGACGACCCCGAGTCGGTCGACCGGGCCGTGACGATGGCCTACCGATCCGAGGAGTCGGCCGCGGTCGTCGAGCGCTGGCTCCAGGACAACTGCGCGCTCTCGATGGGACCGCTGTCGACGGTCGTCCCGCTCGGCGATTGAGCCGGCGAGTTCAGCATCGCACCGGCGGGCGAGATCAGACGATCACCGAACTGACGGGCGAGATCAGGCGATCACCGCACTGACGGGCGAGATCAGGCGATCACCGCACTGACGGGCGAGATCAGACGATCTCGCCGCGACGGAGGATGACCGAGTCGCAGAGGCCGTACTCGGTCGCCTCCTCCGCGGTGAACCAGCGGTCGCGCTCGGAGTCCTGCTGGATCTGCTCGAGCGACTGGCCCGAGTGCTCGGCGATGAGCTCGGCCATACGCCGCTTGGTGTACTTGAGCTGCTCGGCCTGGATGGCGATGTCGGCGGCCTGACCGCGGAGACCGGCCAGCGGCTGATGCATCATGATCCGGGCATTCGGCAACACGTAGCGCTTGCCTGCGGCACCTGCGGTGAGCAGGAATTGACCCATCGAGGCGGCGAGGCCGAGGCACACGGTGGCGACGTCGCACCCGACGAACTGCATCGTGTCGTAGATCGCCATGCCGGCGGTGACCGAACCGCCCGGGCTGTTCACGTACAGCCAGATGTCGGCGTTCGGGTCCTCGCCCTCGAGGTACAGCAGCTGGGCGCAGATTTGATTCGCGATGTCGTCGTTGACGTCGGAGCCGAGCATGACCACGCGGTTCTTGAGCAGGCGGTCGAACACCGCCGACCGGGGATCGAACCCCGGCTCCAGCGCCATCGGTGCGGGCTGACCCGTCGCCTGCGGGAGTGATGCGGACGTCTCGAACGACATGCCCGCAATGCTACCGGCCGCACTCTCGCTCACCCGGCCGAGCCACTACGGTGCTGCCCGATGAACGTGAGCGCTCTGTTCTTCCCGTCCGAGCTGGCCGTGTCGCCCGGCGAGACCGCCGCGTTCACTCTGCAGCTCCAGAACACGACCGACGACGAGCAGGTCACGACCCTCACCGTGTCGGGCGACCTCGTCGATCACACCGTGATCCAGACCGAGAAGGTCTACCTCGACCCGAACGAGACCTTCGAGGTACCGGTGCTCGTCGACCCCGGCGCGGGTATCACCGCCGGCCCGCACGAGTGCCGAGTCGACGTGAGCGTCGGCGACGACACCACGACGGCGGTCGCCCTCGTCGACGTGTCGGCCACCTCCGCGTTCTCGGCACGGCTGGACCCGCCTCGATCCCGCTCCGCTCGAGCCGGTCGCCACAAGATCGCGATCGAGAACAGCGGCAACACGCCCGTCATGGTCGACCTGGTCCCCCATGCAGAACCCGATCTCGCCACCGAGCTCGCCGCGCCGTCGATCACGGTCGAACCGGGCAAGACGGCGAACGTCGAATTCCGGTTGAGCCCGTTCTCCAAGCGCTGGAGCGGCGACCCCGAGACGCATCCGTTCACGATCGAGGCCGTCGGCAGCAACGGCGAGCAGATCAGCCTCGACGGCGAGTACGAGCAGACGCCGCGAGTCAAGCCGTGGTTCGCACCGGCACTGGCGGGAATGCTCGGCGCACTGGTCCTGGGCGCACTCGCCTGGTGGGTGCTGCTCCGACCGGCGGTCGAGAACATCGCCGACGACCGGGCCGAGGCGCTCGACCTCGCGCAGCAGGACGACCTCGACGCACGGGTGGAGGCGATCGAGATCGCCGCCGCCGAAGCATCGGAGCTCCCGCTCGGCGAGCCGACCGATCTGCGACTCGCCGTCACAGCGGCGGCAGGCGCCGAGGCCGTCGAGGCGTTCGACTTCGACCGCAGCGGTACCGGGCGAACGCTCTCGATCTCGGACATCATCTTCCAGAACCCGACCGGCGCGGTCGGCACGGTCGAGTTCCTCCGCGACGACGACGTCCTGCTCGCGCAGGAGATGGCGAACTTCCGCGACCTGGACTTCCACCTCGTCGCACCGTTCCGCGTGGACAGCGGCTCGTCGATCGCCCTGCGGGTGCGGTGCTCGGCGCCGGGGCCGACCTCGTCGAGCTGCGAGGTCGCGGCGACGATCGTCGGCTTCGTCGACGACAACTGAGAACGCCGGACGGGTCCCACGTCAGCCGTACGCACCGGCGCGCGGCCGGGGGCGGCGATGTGCGATCGGCGGTCAGCGGCCGATGTTCGGCCCGGCGCCCCGGAGCACCGCCGGCGACGTGCGATCGCTCGTGGCGGTGACGAGCAACGACGACTCGACCGTCGCGAAGAGATCGGTCTGGCCGGCGACCGACACGACCATCGGCCCCGGGATCGTGTTCGGCAAGATCACGATCGGCAGGTCGAACGCACCGACATCGCCCACGACCACCGACTGCTGCATCGGATCGTTGCCGACGGTGACCTCGACGGTTGCGCCGGCGGGGAAGCCCGAGCCGCGGATCGTGACGACCTGACCCGACGACGCGACGCCGGGAACCAGCCCGAGGACCGGTGGGGGCGCACCGAGGCCCGTCACCGTCGCTCGCGCCTCTCGGCCATCGGCGAACGAGGCGATGACGGCCGCGGACACCGAACCGGGTTCGGTCGGCGCGAACACGATGTCGACCGCGCACGCCGACCGGGCGGGAATCGGGACGCCGGCACACGTGGTCCCGTCGCCGATCGTGATCGGCCCGCCGGCCGGTTCGATGCGGACGCCGACGACGTCGACGGACTCACCGCTCGTATTGGTCAACGAGATCGCAGCGACGCGACGCCCGGCATCGATGATCGTCGGGGCGAACTCGAAACCAGCGGGCGAGAACGACGGCGCGGCGACCGGCAGCGCCGGGGTGGTGCGGGTCGTGTTCCGAGTGGTGGTGCGCGTCGTGTTGCGGGTCGTCGTCCGCGTCGTGTTCGGCGGCGTCGAGGGTGGCTGGGTCGTGGTCGTGGTCGTCGCGGTCTCGGTGGTCGTCGGCGGCGAGGTACCGATCGCTGAGACCGTCGAGGAGACGAGGGGCGCCTCGGCGCCGACGAGGGTCAAGGTGAGGTCTGCGACCACGTCGAGCGGCGCCTCGACGGCGAGTCGGATGACGATCGTGCACGACCCGCCCGGCCGGAGCGAGCCGACGCAGCCGTCGCTGCCCGAGTCGTCGAGGGTGAACGGTGATCCGATGGCGAGCGTGGCGGTGTCGAGGTCGATCGCAATGCCACCGTCGTTCGTGAGCACCGCCTCGCCGGTCAACGTCGTGCCGACCTCGCCGAATCCGAGGTCGTAGGCGGCGTCGGAGAACGACGCCGAGGGCGGCACGGTCCGGACGCTCACGTCGGCGGCACCGGTCGTGTCGAAGACGATGACGGCGCCATCGGCGGACAGGTCGGGCAACGATGCCGGGACACCCAGGCGCGTCGTGCCGTCGAGCGCCACGCCGAGATCGGTGGTGACGACCTCGTCGAACGGCGTGGTGCCGGTGCCGGTCCACGACGTGCGCTGTAGGCCGGGCGCGTCGCCATCGGCCCGAACGTGGAGCAGGTGGGTCCCGTCTCGCGAGAGGCGGGGAAGGTCACCGACCGGGTCGACCGAGATGCGGATCGGGGCGGCGCCGTCGGTGCGATCGACCACGTTGATGCCTGCGACCGCCGGTTCGGTCGCCGTGCGGGCGTCGGCGGCGACGAGCCGACCGTCGCCCGAGATCGAGGCGCCGGTCGCGTCCTCGACGAGCAGCGTGACGATGCCGTCGTCCCAGACGTGTACACCGGTCGGGTCGGCGGCCGCGTCGTCGACCGGCGCCGCGCCGGCCTCGAAGGCGATGATCGAGCCGTCGTCGCTCACGTCGACGGGCCCGACGGTGATCGCCGCCGCCGTCGCCGTCGACGCCGTGTCGAACCGGTCGGACTCGGCAAACGGCGTGGCCGGGTCGGCGTCGGTCGCTGGTGTACGGAGATAGCGGACCACGTCGGCGCCGGTGTTCACGACCAGTGTCGACCCCGTTCGGTCGAGGGCGAGCGCCGCCACGACCGGCGTGACACCGATCAGCGTGGACTCGGGAGAGACGGCTCCACAGCGGTCGAGCACTCGGAGTTCGAACGGGTCCGGTGGAGCCGACTGGGCGGCACGTGCGCCGTCGGTCGGGGGTTCGTCGTCGGTGGTGGGCGCGGTCGGTCGGCTGTCGTCGCCATCCGGAGCGGCAGTCGCCTCGAGGCCGACGTCGCCGTCTTCGACCCCGGCGTCGACCTGCTCCGCCCCGGCCCCGGCACCGCCGGCGTCCGCGCCACCGTCCGCGCCAGCATCGGCACCACCATCAGCGCCACCGCCATCAGCGCCGCCGTCGGCACCACCGTCCGCGCCGCCATCATCGGCGCCGCCGTCGGCACCACCATCATCGGCACCACCGTCCACGCCGCCGTCGGTCGAGCCGCCGGGGTCGACCGGGATCGGTACGGCATAGGCGACCGAACATGCATCCCCGGACAACGCTGCGAACCGGGCGCCCGCGTCGGGAACGTCGGTCGTGGTCCCGCTCGTGCGGTCGTGGATTCGGACGATGGTCGTCGGGTCGTCGCCAGGTACGTCGCTCGTCACGACGACGATCGAACCGTCGTCGGAGACGAGCGGGAAGGACTCGACCGAACCATCGATCACGATCGGCGTGATCGTCGGATCGGCAGCACCGCTCGTGGACGACGACCCCGGCGCGACAACGGAGGCCACCGCACCAACCGCGATGACCGCACCGGCGGCGACGTATCCCGTCCGGGACCGCCGCGTCGCCCTCGCCGACGTCATGCCAGACATCACCCGTCGATGGTACTCGCCCGTTCTCCGAGGCGTGCCTCAGGACTCACCGGGTCGGCCGATGGGGAGTCAGCGCCGCACACCGGAGATCACGATGCCGACCGACCGGGACCGCCACGTGTCGCCGTCCGGCCCGTCGAGGAGCTCGAGGAGTCCGGCGAGGCCAGCCGACCCGGTCGGGCTGCAGTCGAACCCGGCGTCGCCCGCCACCTGCCAGGCCCGCTCGACGCGTTGCTCGGCAGCGACCACGGTGTCGCCACCGGTCGCACGGAGTGCGTCGAGGACGCCGATCCAGTCGTAGGTCTCGTCGTCGAGGATCCCGTCGGCGAGCGAGTGCGGGTTCGGCCAGGGCGGCATCGCGTCCGACCACGCAGATCGCTCGGTCGCACCCGACCGCCACGCACGGTCGAGCGGTGCACAGCCCTCGGCCTGGACCGCCAACAGCGCAGGCCGCTGACCGGCCTCGACCAGTCCGGCGCCGAGGCACGACGCGAACGCGCCACCGCCGACCTGGACGAAGATCGCGTCGAGTACTCGACCCTCGGTGGCATCGAGGCGTTCCGCGATCTCCCAGCCGACCGTCCGACCGCCGTCGAGGCACAGCGCGTTCTCGGGCCCCTGCACCGTGAACGGAGTCGCGCCGTCGACGACCGCCTCGCGGAAGCGGTGCATCGCCGGGTCGCCGGGCGGATCAGCGGCGCGGCGCTCGCAGCGATGCACTCGCGCGCCGAGCCGATCGAGCTCGCGGCCGAAGCCGTTGCTCATCGAGGTCGGCACGTACACGTCGATCGGCCACTCGGCGGCGCTCGCGAGCGTGGCGGCAGCAAGTGCTGCGTTGCCACACGACGCGATCGCGAGCGGCGCGCGCTCGTTCCGCGACGAACCGGCGAGCGCCTCGTTGGCGCGCAGCTGCAGCAGGATCGAGAAGAGATGGCGCGCCTTCTGAGAACCGGCGACGTTGCCGGTCTCGTCCTTCACCCACACGCCGGCATCAGCGCCGAACCCGAGCGCGTCCGACAGCGCCGCGGAGCGTCCGAAGGGCGTGACCCGGAACCCGACACCGTCGACGCGCTCGACCGCAATATCGAGTTCGGTGACCAGTGCGTCCCGGGCCGCCGAGGTCATCCCCCGGGCCGCGGCGCTCGCCGCCCAGGCGAGACGGTGCTCGAATCGGACGAAGGGATGCTCGAACTCCCGCGGCGGTGGCGCGACACCGGGTCGGACGAGCGGATGAAGGACGTGGTGACGGTCGGACCCGGTCGACCGCGGGCACCGCCACGGTTCGGGCTCGGCGATGTCGACCGACGTGTCGCAGACCCGACAGCGCCAGCCGAGGACCGAGTGCTCGAGTGCCATGACCGAGAGCGCGTCAGCCGGCGGCGACGCGACCGTTGAAGTCGGTGATCATCTCGTCCCACACGCCGACGTAGCGGCGCAATCCGCGCCAGAAGTCCTGGTGACGTCGAGCTTCGAACAACTCGAACGGGGTGCCCTGTTGTTCGACCCAGGTGTAGTAGCCGAGGTTGAAGACGCGGCGGCGGTCGGCCTCGGTGCAGTCGATGGTGTTGTCGGTCGAGACCGACGCGAGATGCTCGCCGATCGCCGCTGCCGCGTCGGCATCGGTGAACTCACCGCCGTACCGGTGCGCGAGCAACTTCTCGCGCTCGCTCGGGTACAGCGCCGCACCGTCGGTCGCGACGGTGACGAGGGCGTCGTCGCGGCCGAGGTCGAGCAGCTTCGCTGTCTTGATCGCGGCGAGCGTGTTGCAGATCGCCGAGAACCCGAAGTGATGGAGCTTCGAGACGATCTGCTCCGGCACACCTCGGCGCGCCAGTGCGGCACGACCCGCCTCGGAGTTGAACACGAGGTCGAGTTCATCGGTCGACTTGTCGCTGATCGCTGCGATGACGTCGGTGTTCATCACGTTGTGGATCAACGGGATGTGTTTGTCGCCGATGCCCTGGATGTTGTGCTCGCCGAAGCCGTTCTCCAGCATCGTCGGGCACTCCAACGCCTCCACGGCGACGATCTTCGAGCCGTACGCCTCCTTGAGGTGATCGCCGGCACCGATCGTCCCTGCCGAGCCCGTTGCCGAGGTGAACGCCGCGAGGTGGATGTTGCGCCCCGTGGTGGCGTGCAGTTCGGCGCGGACGTGTTCGAACACGTGGCCCAAGGCCCGCCCCGTCACCGTGACGTGGCCGAGGTGGTTGCCGAACTCGGAGAACTGGTTGAGGACGAAGTTCCCCG
>JBCBDK010000194.1:0-7255 GCA_038529675.1 Actinomycetota bacterium | reverse complement strand
CGAAGACCCGTTTGACGAGATCGTCCTTGCCGCCGAAGTGGCGATGGAGCAGTCCGGGGTTCACGTTGGCGGCCGTGGCGATCTCACGGACCGTCACGTCGGCGACGCCGCGGTCGGAGAACAGCTCGGCTGCTGCGGCGATGAGACTGTCGACGACCTCGTCCCGGCCGTGCGGTCGCCTGGTGGCCGTGCCGGTCGGGTCGGCAGTTGTGTCGGTCATGCCGTCAAGTGTTGCAGTACGGGATGCTCCCATGCTCACTGGGGCAGTCGACGGCGGCCGCCGGACTCGGCGACGAGCTGCATCAGCCGTTTGACGAGGCGGATCAACGCATGCTTGACCGACGCACGATCTCGTGCGTCCACCTCGACGACCGGCACGTCGGCAGACAGCGCCAGGGCGTCGCGGATCTGGTCGGCGGTGCCCTTGGGGGAGTGGCTGAACGTGTTCGTGGCAACGACGAACGGGATGTCGCGAGCCTCGAAGTAGTCGATCGCCCCGTGGCTCTCGTCCAGACGGGCGGTGTCGACGAGCACGATCGCGCCGAGCGAACCGTTGGTGATTCGATCCCACATGAAGGCGAATCGGTCCTGGCCGGGTGTGCCGAACAGGTAGATGAGCAGGTCGGACGACACGGCGATTCGACCGAAGTCCATCGCAACGGTCGTCGATTTCTTGCTCGACACCTTGCTGGCGTCATCGTGGTCGACGGCAGCAGCGGTCATGTGTTCTTCCGTGCGGAGCGGGTCGATCTCCGACACGGCGCCGACGAAGGTGGTCTTGCCGACGCCGAAGCCGCCGGCGACGACGATCTTGGCGGAGCGGATCGACGCGGCGTCGGGCGCGAGCGTCGGGCTCGTGGTGGTGGTCGCGGTCATGATTGGGAGGTCCTTCGGAGGTCGGTCAGAGCAGTTGCAGGGCGTTGCGGATCTTGGAGAGGAAGTCGTGGTCGACGTCCTCGACGGTCGAGCCGGATTCGAGCACCCCGTCGGCGAGCATCTCGCTGACGAGGATCACGGCGGCGCGCAGCGGGATCCCGAGATGGGCGCTGATCTCCGCGACCGACATGTTGTCGGAGGAGAGGAGCTGAACGATTCGATGATGGTCGGGGGACATCCGGCGGCCGTTGAGGGCGTCGGGCTTCCTCGTCACGATCGTCTCGATGGCCACCTCGGTGACAGCGGCGCGGGTTCGACCGCCGGTCAGCATGAAGGACCGAACGATCTCCTCGTCGTCGTCGAACTCGGCTGCGGCGTCCGCATGCCGATCGGTGGGTGGGGTGTGCACGGCGCTCACACGGTGAGGGTGTGCTTGAGCCGATCGACGACGTCGGGCGACAGCATCGAGCCGAGCTGACGGCCGAGGCGGGTCATCTCGTACCCGACGAGACCGAGATCGGCGTCGGCATCGGCGATCACGCCGACGGTTGCGGTGTCGGACAGACGGCTGAGCAGGATCCATCCGTGCTCGGCCTCGATGATCTGGCGGTGGACCGCGCCGACACCGAACAGCTCGACCGAGCTCTCGGTGAGGCTGGCGAGCCCGGAGGCGATCGCCGCGAACGTGTCGTGACGGGCCCGGTCGTAGCGGTTCGATGCAGCGAGGTGCATGCCGTCGGCCGAGACGGTCTGGGCGAACACGACACCGTCGGTCTGGTGCACGAAGTTGTCGAGCACGAAGCCGAGGTTGGCGTCGACGCTCTCGGAACCGGATTGGGTGGCGGTCTGGTTGGCGGTGTTCATTCGAGATCAGTCCTCTCGGTCGGCGCGGGCGATGCCGGTCTGGAAACCGGACAGGGAGCTGCGGACGGAGTCGGCATCGTCCGATGCCGACTGGCTGCCCGGCGCGGCGGTGGTATCGACCGCGTCGGTCGTGGCGACCGATGAGCGGTCGCTGGTGGCGCCGGAGAGCGCCATCGACGGCGAGATCACCGGGAGATCGCCGACGGGGATCTGTGAGCCGGGCTGGCGACGCTTCGAGCCGAACACGGTCAGGCTCTCGGACGTCCCATCGGTGCCCGGCGATTCGTCAGTGGTGGAAGCGCCGGGGGTACGTGCGGCCTGGCCGGCGAACGGGTCGAGCTCGTCGAGTGAGGCCGGTGAGGGTGGCACGACGACCTCGCCGGGGAGGGGCAGGTCGGGGCTCGGCATGGCCAGCGGCCGATCCGCAGCCGGGAGCAGCGACTGCTCGCCGAACGACGTCGACGAGGTGGCGGCCAACGCATCGTCCGACGCCGACTCGTCGGCAGGTGAACCGGCGTCGGTCGTGTCCGGCACGGTCCCGGCAGTCGGCCCGTCGGTGCTGAGCACCACGGGCGATCCGATGCCGGCAGCCAGCGGCGCCGCCTCGGTCGACGGTGCCAGGTCGTCGGTGCGCTGGACATCGGCGACCGGTGCGTCACCGATCGCGGGAGCCTCTGCCGTCGGGGTGGTCGCTGCGTCGGTGTTCGGGTCGACCAGCGCCGACGTGGGCAGCGTCACCCGGGCGACGAGGCCCGATGCGACACCGTCCATCAGGTCGACACCGATGCCGTGGCGGGCGGCGAGGCGCCCGACCACGAAGTGACCGAGGAACTCCGACGGTGTCTCGTCTTCGTCCGAAGCCGAGCGGATCCGCTCGTTCGCCTCGGCGAGCAGTTCTGCCGACATGCCGATGCCCTCGTCGGCGATTGCGATCACGAAGCCGCGGACGGTCGAGCGAGACATGACGTAGACCGGCGAGCCAGCAGGTGAGAAGCTGAGGGCGTTCTCGATGAGCTCGGCGAGCAGGTGGGTGAGGTCGGCGACGTGGTCGCCATGGATGAACACGTCGGGTGAGGCGTCGAGTTCGACACGCTGATAGTCCTCGACCTCCGCGAGCGCTGCACGGCAGACGTCGTAGAGGTTGACCGGCTTACGACGGCGACGTGCCTGCCCGGCGCCGGCGAGGATGAGCAGCGACTCGGCGTTGCGCCGCATGCGCGTCGCGAGGTGGTCGATGTCGTACAGCGAGGAGAGCGTGTCGGGGTTCTGCTCGTTGCGCTCGAGCTGCGTGAGGTCCTTGAGCATGCGGGTCAGCAGTCGCTGGTTCCGGCGACCGAGGTTGACGAACATGTCGGCGACGACACGACGGGATTCGGCCTGCTCACCGGCGAGCTCGATCGCGGTGCGGTGCATGCCGTTGAAGGCGTGGACCAGCTCACCGATCTCGTCGTCGGTCTCGGCGACGATCGGGGTGATCTCGGGGATGGAGTCGACGTCGCCGGCGCGCATGGCGGCCACGACCTGTGGCAGCTCGACCTCAGCCACTTCCTGCGAACGCTCGGTCAAACGCCCGAGGGGGTTGCGGATCGAGCGGTAGAGGAGTGCGAGCACGAGTCCCATCACGACGAACAGCAAGAGGCCGAGACCGGCGGAGCGGGCGAACGCCCAGTTCGCCGAGTCCTCAGCATCTCGTGCGTCGTCGACGAGCCGCTGCGTGAGTGCTGCTTCGAGTTCGGCGAGCTGGGTTCCGCCGACGGCGGACATCTCGGCGATCTCGTCGCTCGTCACCGGGAGTTCTCCGTTCACGGGCATCTCGTTGAGCGCAACGCGCTTCGCGTCGACGTCGAGCCACGCTTCGGCGGCCAGCGCCTGCTCCACGGCGGCACGAACGTCCTCGGTCGACCGTGTGCGCAGTCGTTCGAGTGCGGCATTCGTGGCGGAGTAGTCGGAGGTGTAGGCGCGGACGACCGCAAGCGTGCGGAGATCCGGGCTCAGGGTGTTGATGCCCTGAATTCGGGTGATCTCCGCGCCGAACGCAGCGCTGGCCTCCTGAGCGAGGCGGACGTCGCGCAGGTTGTTCGCAGCGTCTGCCGAGGCGATGGCGTCCGGGTTGAAGTCGTACTCGGACGCGACGGTCTGACCGATTGCGGCCTGGCCGGTGTACGCCGTGACCGTCGGGTCGTCGCCGCCTTCTTCGGCCAGCTCGGTGAAGACCGCCAGGCGGAATTGCAAGATGTCGTTGCCCATGACCTCGCGAGACTCGACGAGCTGGGCGTACAGCGATTCGACTCGGGCGATTTCGTCCGCGCCGGCCGAGGGGTTCTCGCGAAGCGCCTGCATCGCGGCGTCGGTCGCTTGCTTGGCGGCATCGTAGGACTCCTGGCCCTCGCTGACGGTGCCACCGACGGCGTACTCGTTGCCGATCGCCGACGACAGATCGGAGATCGACGTGAACACCTCGACCTCTTCGAGCTGCGCTTGGGCGTTCTGTCGCTGGTCGAACGCCGAGTTGACGCGGAGTCCGAGGTAGCCGAGGACCACCAGGACAGGCAGCAGCAGAGCTGTCACCAGCTTCACTCGCAGCGGGGCGGATCGGAGTTTCATGCGGTGCCTCCTGGCGGGAACGGAACGTTTCGTCCGCAGGCAGCGCTGATCCGGACCGTCCGGCTGCAGTCGCGTGCCTACACCACTACTTCGGCCGCGTCCCCGGACGACTTGAGACGATTCTGTGACGATCTCAGCGACGTGTGGTGACGCGGGCGCCCGTCGGGCTCGTCATGTCGCCATCGACCGAGCTGGCACACTGGCGGCGTGAACCTCTACGACGTGATGAGCACACTGCGGGCGGTCCGCAAGTTGCGACCGGACCCGGTTCCCGGCGAGGTGCTGGAGCGGGTCCTCCAGGCCGCGTGCTGGGCGCCGACGGGCGGCAACACCCAGCCGTGGCGCGTGGTCGTGGTCACCGACGACGAAGGTCGGCGGGCGCTGCAGGACATCTACCTGCCCGAGTGGGCCAAGTACGCCGAGGGGTTCATTGCGATGATGGCGCACCTGCCGCCCGACGAGTTGGCAAAGTGGGAGCGGGTCAAGGCGGCGGGCGATCACCTCGCCGAGCACCTCCACCAGGCGCCGGCGATCCTGGTGTTCTGCGCGAATCCGGCGATGATGGCCATCACCGACGCCGGTCTGGACCGCGTGTCGATGGTCGGTGGCGGATCGGTGTACCCGGCGGTCCAGAACGCGATGCTGGCCTGCGTGGAGGAAGGGCTCGGCTGCACGCTCACGACGTTGCACTGCGTCCGCGAGGGCGACGTGATGGAGGCGCTCGGCATTCCCGACGGTTGGGCGACGGTGGCGATGGTGCCGATCGGCTACCCGGTCGGGCGAGGGCACGGGCCGATCACGCGGCAACCGCCGTCCGCGCTCGCGTTCCGCGACCGTTTCGGTGCGCCCTGGACATGACCGTCGCTGCTCACACGCCCGTCCCGGGACGGTTCGAGGGCCGCGTCGCGATCGTGACCGGCTCGACGCAGGGACTCGGCGAGACGCTGCTGCACCGCCTCGCTGCCGAAGGGCTCCGCGGTGCCGTCGTCACCGGGCGCTCGGTCGAGCGGGGGGAGCGAGTCGTCGCCGACCTCGAGTCGGCAGGTTGTGAGGCGCTGTTCGTGGCCGCCGACCTCGATCGCGCCGAGTCGGTCGCGGCGATCGTGCCCGCTGCCGTCGAGCGGTTCGGCACGGTCGACCATCTCGCCAACTGCGGTGCCAAGACCGACCGCGGTGACGTGTGGGACACGACGGCCGAACTCTTCGACGAGATGATCGCCACCAACCTACGCGCACCGTTCCTCCTCACCCAGGCGGTGGCGAAGGTGGCGCGATCGCAGGGTCGCCCGGCCACGGTGGTGAGCGTCGGCAGCGTGGCGGGCTACGGCGGCGCGTCGGTCATCACGCCGTACTCGATCAGCAAGGGAGGTCTGACGATCATGACCAAGACGCTGGCGAACCAGCTCATGGTCGACCGTGTCCGGGTGAACCAGGTGAATCCGGGGTGGATGGACACCCCGGGTGAGGACGCGATCCAGCGCCGCTACCACGATGGTGGCGACGACTGGCTCGAGCGGGCCGAAGCGACCCGACCGTTCGGTCGCCTGATCAAGATGGCCGAGGTCGCGAGCACGCTCGCGTTCGTCCTCAGCGACGACTCGGGGATGATGACCGGGTCGATCATCGACTACGACCAGACCGTTCAAGGTTGCGACGACATCGACACCGCCTGACCGCCGCATTCGCCACTGCGTCGTTGGCGGTGCTCGCCGCGGCGTGCGGCGGCGACGACGAGGTGGTTCGACGCGACGAGCCATTGCGCGTCCTCGGTGCGGAACGCGACCTGCGCATCGGCACGGCGGTCGACGACGTAGCACTGACCGACGATCCGCGCTACGAACCGCTGCTCGCCCGAGAAGTCGACATGGTCGTGGCCGAGAACGCGATGAAGTGGTCGTCGGTGCAACCCGAGCGAGGGGTCTTCGACTTCGAGGCAGCCGACCGGCTCGTCGACTTCGCCGGACGGCACGGCATGGCGGTGCGCGGGCACACGCTGCTCTGGCACCGGTCGGTACCGGATTGGGTGGCCGATGCGCAGTGGGGCCGCGACGAGGCGGTCGAGGTGTTGCGCGAGCACATCACGACCGTCGTCGGCAGGTACCGCGGCCGGGTCGAACAGTGGGACGTCGTCAACGAGCCGATCGCTCGTGACGGTGACGGACTCGAAGCGAACCCCTGGCTGCGGATGATCGGCCCGGACCACGTCGCGTTGGCGTTCGAGTTCGCCCGCGACGCCGATCCCACCGCCGAGCTCTACCTCAACGACTTCGACGGCTCGTTCCCCGGCGAGCGGACGGAGCGCGTCGTCGAACTCGCCGAGCAACTCGCGTCGGCGGGCACGGCCATCGACGGCGTGGGCATCCAGTTCCACGTACTCGGTCGGCCCGACGAACTCGATGCGGACGCCGTCGTCGACGTGTTCGACCGGATCGGCGCCGCAGGCTTGGATGCCGCCGTCACCGAGGCCGACGTCCGCCTCGAGCTCGGTGCCGAGGGTCGCCCGGACGACGACCAGCTCCACACCCAGGCCGACCTCTACGAGGAGTTGCTCCGGGGTTGTCTGCGCGCCGTCAACTGCGACACGTTCGTGATGTGGGGCCTCACCGACCGGTGGTCGTGGGTGCCGGGTCAGTTCGAGGGATTCGGTGCGGCGACCCTGTTCGACGACGACTATCGGCCGAAGCCCGCCCACGAGCGCCTGCAGCTCGTGCTGTCGTGACGGATCGCTGGTCGCTCATCGCTCGCCCGGTGGCGGTTGCCACCGCAGCGGCTCCACCTCGTCGGCGAGGCGGTCCAGCACCCGTTCCATCGCCCGGTTGCCGGAGCGGACGAACCAACGCGACGGCCGTCGACGAGCGACGCGAGGCGTGAGCGTGAGCACGGTGACGTTCATCGACGCCGACCCGTAGAG
>JBCBDK010000193.1:0-7259 GCA_038529675.1 Actinomycetota bacterium | reverse complement strand
GATCATGGCCCGCTATCTCATCTGGACCGACTCGAACATCCCGACGATCATCGGGTTGGCAGCGATCCTCGGTGGGCTCTGGGCCGCGACGAAGTGGGAATGATCGGTCGCGACCGCCCGACGTGTTGAGCGTCAACGGGAGTTGCACCCCTGGCAACCGCCCGTTTCCCAGCCTGTGGGAAGTGGGCGTGACGCAGCGGAGCTGATCGCTGAGTTGTCCACAGTTCTCTGGATAACTCAGTCGTAGAGCGGTGCGACCTCGCGCATGTCCTCGAGGCAGTGGCGCGGCGGCGGCGGGTCCTCGTCGGGCGCCATCGTCATCCGGAGCTCCACCCCACACACGTCGCAGACGTAGTTCCGCTTGATCTTGCGCAGTTCTCCGGATGGCGGCGGCTCCGGCGGCAACTGGGTCATCCCGCGGATCATCGCGATGCCACTTTTCCACAGGACGTAGCCGAAGAAGATCCCGATCGCGACCCAGACGATGGTCGATGCGGCGGGCATGTCACCTGAGGTTATCGAGGGGTGGATCGAGCGAGGGGCGGTCGAGGCGTTCGACGATGAGCGCGTTCGCCATGCCGCCGCCCTCACACATCACCTGAAGGCCGTAGCGCCCGCCCGTGCGCTCGAGTTCGGCGAGCAGCGCACCGGTGAGACGGGTCCCCGACGCGCCGAGCGGATGACCGAGCGCGATCGCGCCACCGTTGACGTTGACGCGATCGAGGAGCGCGCTCGGGTCGGCGCTGTCGCCACCGATCTCGGCCGCCCACGCCAGCACCGCGGAGGCGAACGCCTCGTTCACCTCGAACAGATCGATGTCGTCGACGGTCAGGGCGGCACGCTCGAGGACGCGTCGCGTCGCCGGGATGTTCGCGGTGAGCATGAGCCGTGGGTCGTCGCCGACCACGGCCATCTCGACGACGCGAGCGCGCGGTCGGAGCCCGAGTCGTTCCGCGGCGGAGGCGGACGCGATCAGTACCGAGGCTGCGCCGTCGGTGATCTGGGACGAGTTGCCAGCTGTCACGCGTCCGCCGTCGCGCTCGGCGCGAAACGCCGGCGTGAGCCGTGCGAGTTCGTCGAGCGAGGTGTTGCGGACTCCGTCGTCGACGACGATGTCGGCACCGTCGGCATCGCTCACGGGGACGAGTTCGCGGTCGAACCGGCCCTCCGCGATCGCTCGGCGGGCTCGCTGCTGCGACATGAGGCCGTAGGCGTCGAGTTCCTCGCGGGTGAAGCCCCACTCGTCGGCGATCAGCTCGGCCGACACGCCCTGGGGCACCAGCCCGCCGACGTCGACGTAGCGAGCGCTCATCGTCGGGCCGAACGGGAAGCCGTAGCGGCCATCGGCCGACGCGGCACCCATCGGGACGCGGGTCATCGCCTCGACGCCGGACGCGACCACGACGTCGTAGGAACCGGCCATCACGCCCTGCGCGGCGAAGTGCACCGCCTGCTGCCCGGAGCCGCACTGGCGGTCGACGGTGGTGCCGGGGATGTGCTCGGGCCATCCGGCGGCGAGGACGGCGTTGCGGGCGACGTTGATGCTCTGCTCGCCGACCTGCATCACGCAGCCCATGATCACGTCGTCGACCCGGGTGGGGTCGAGGTCGTTGCGGTCGACGATCGTGGTCAGGGTGGTGGCCGCGAGGTCGACCGGATGCCAGTGGGAGAGCGAGCCGTCGCGGCGGCCGAACGGGGTCCGAACCGCGTCGATGATCACCGCATCGTGATCACGTCTCGATCGATCGATCATCTGAACTCCCCGGTCGTCGATTCTTGACCATCGACCCGCCCCACCTCCAATCGGCCTGCGCCGATGTTGCAGGCCGGCGTCGCGGGCGTCTCCGGCGGGTGCGCGAAGATGCGGTGATGACGGGTCTCACCGAGTACGCATCCATCGCCGACGTCGACGCACGCGTCGTGGGCATGACGGCACCGAAGGCACTCCTCGCGACGGTCGCCGAACACGGCTCGGCGCCGGCGCTCCACGCGATGAACGACACCGGCGGGTGGGACGACGTCACCTACGACCAGTACGCGGACAACGTGGCGCGCGCCGCTGCCGGTCTCCAGGCGCTCGGCGTGGCTGAGGGCGATCGTGTCCTGCTCATGATGCGGAACATCCCCGACTTCCACTGGTTCGACTCGGCCGCACAGTTCCTGCGGGCGACGCCGGTCAGCATCTACAACTCCTCCGCGCCCGAAGAGATCCAGTTCCTCGCGCACCATGCAGAGGCCGAGATCGCGATCCTCGAGGACGACACGTTCCTCGAGCGGGTGTTGAAGGTGCGCGACGAACTTCCCCACCTGACGACGATCTACGTGCTTCGTCCGCCCGACGGTGAGCTTCCCGACGGCGTGCGCCCGGCGGCGGAGTTGTTCGAGCACGGGAGTGCCGACCTTCGGGCACTGGCCGATGCCACCGATCCGAGCGACCTCGCCACGCTGATCTACACCTCGGGCACCACTGGCCCGCCCAAGGGCGTGATGATCAGCCAGTACAACGTCGTGTTCGCGGTCGAGATCCTGAAGGTCTCGCTGGAGTCGAGCTTCACCGACGGGTTCGCCGGCCTCCGGACGGTGTCGTACCTCCCGATGGCGCACATCGCCGAGCGGGCGATGTCGCACTACTCCGGCATGATCGCCGGCTACGACGTGTTCTGCTGCCCTGATCCGAACCAGCTCACCGCCTACCTGAAGGAGGTGCGTCCACAGATCCTGTTCGGGGTGCCGCGGGTGTGGGAGAAGATCAACGCCGGTGTCGAAGCCGCCCTCGGTGCCGATCCGGACAAGAAGGCCCAGTTCGACGACGGCGTGGCCGCGGCGAGGCAGATCCTCGCTGCGAGCTTCGGACGTGAGCGGACCAAGGAGGAACAGGACACGCTCGACTTCCTCGACGCGGCCGCCTTCTCGACCGTGCGCGGCCTCGTCGGCCTGGACGAGCTGATGGTCGGTGTCACGGGTGCAGCTCCGATTCCGAACTCCGTGCTCGAGTGGTTCCACGCGGTGGGCGTCAACCTGACCGAGATCTACGGCATGTCGGAGACGACCGGGCCGATGACGTGGTCGCCCGAGCGCAACAAGATCGGGTCCGTCGGGCGCGGGTGTCACGGCATGGAGGTGAAGATCGCCGACGACGGCGAGGTCGTCTGCCGCGGCGGCAACATCTTCCAGGGCTACCTCAAGGAGCCCGGCAAGACCGCGGAGACGATCATCGACGGGTGGCTGCACTCGGGCGACATCGGCGAGATGGACGACGAGGGCTACATCAGGATCGTCGACCGCAAGAAGGAACTGATCATCACGTCGGGCGGCAAGAACATCAGCCCGGCGAACCTCGAATCGGCGCTGAAGACGATCCCGCTGGTCGGCCAGGCTGCGGCGATCGGAGACGCGCGGAAGTTCATCTCGGCGATCCTCGTCCTCGATCCGGAGGCAGCACCGGTGTGGGCGGCGGCGCACGGCAAGGAGTCGCTGTCGCTCGTCGAGCTGGCCGCCGATCCCGAGGTGATCGCCGAGGTCCAGGCCGGCGTCGACGAGATCAACCAGCAGTTCGCGCAGGTCGAGCAGATCAAGAAGTTCACGCTCGTCGGCGAGGAGTGGTTGCCCGACAGCGACATGCTCACGCCGACCTCGAAGCTGAAGCGTCGAGGCGTGAACGAGCGCTACGAACACGAGATCGACGCGATGTACGCCTGACCCACCTGCGACGCAGTCAGGTGCGGCGGACGATGAGTTCGACCTGCTGTTCGGTCGGGTCGTTCTCCTCGAGTTCGTCGACGCTCGCCATCAGCAGATCGAGCACGCGCTGGACCGCGGCGATCTCGTCATCGCCCAGGTGAACGGCGAACCAGCGTTGCACCGCACGACGATACGTCACGTTCATCTCCCGCCACAGCCGGCGACCCGACGGCGTCAGTTCCACCTCGACGGCACGGCGGTCGTTCGGGTCGACGTGGCGATGGCGTGCGACCCAACCCTCCTCCTCGAGTCGATCGAGACGTCGGCTCACACTCGACGCCGGAAGCCGCAGGTCGGCGGCGACGTCGAGCGGACGGGCCTGCCCGCCCAGCCGCTGAAGGGAGGCGAGCACGTCGAACCAGCCGAGCGAGATGTCCCACTCGTCGCGCAGCTCCTCGTCGATCGCCCGCTCGATCTGACCGGCGAGCGCCTGCATGCCGCGCCACGCCTGGATGCGGGTGGCGTCGAGTCGGGCCACGTCGACGTTCCGTGAGCGAGTCGCTCAGCCGGTCGCTCTGATCGCCGAAGCGAACGCCGCAACCGCTTCCTTGATCTCGTCCTGTGTGACGATGAGCGGTGGCATCCAGCGGATCGTGCGTCCGCGCGTCCCGGCCGTCATGAGGATCACCTGGTACTCCTCGAGGCAGTGTTCGACGATCGCCGACGCCCGCTCGGCAGAGTCGAACTCGGTCGCCACCATCAGGCCGCGACCACGAACGTGGTGCAGCGCCGGGTCGAGCTGCTGCAGGTCGCGCAGCGCGCCGATCAGCTGCTCGCCGCGTTCGGCCACGTTGTCGAGCACGCCGGGCTCGGTGAGGACGTCGATCGTGGCGAGCGCCGCGGCGCAGGCGACCGGGTTGCCGTTCGCCGAGCCGCTGTGGCTGCCGGTCACCCACCGATCGTCGAGCTCGCGCCGGGTGCCGACGGCAGCCATCGGGAAGCCGGACGCCATGCCCTTGGCCATCACGAGGATGTCGGGGTCGGGTTCGACGGCGTCGATGGCGAACATGCGACCGGTGCGTCCGAAACCGCTCTGCGTCTCGTCGGCGCACAGCAGGATGCCGTGCTCGTCGCACCGCTGCGCGAGCCCCTCGATGAACGCCCTCGGCGTGGGGATGAACCCTCGCTCACCGATCACCGGTTCGACGACGAGTAGCGCACAGTCGGACGGTTCGACCTGTGTCAGGAAGAGCCGGTCCAGACCGCGCAGTGCACGACTGACCTCCGCCTCCTGGTCCGAGGCGTGCGGGTCCGGGAACGGCGCCACGAACACCCCCGCCGGGAACGGGCCGTACCCCCGCCGATCGATCGCCCTGCTCGTCGACATCGCCATCGTGAGCGCCGTCCGGCCGTGGAACGCGCCGTCGAGCGTGATGACGTTGCGCCGACCGGTCGCGTGCTTGGCGAGTTTGACCGCCGCCTCGATCGCCTCGTCGCTCGTCGACGCGAAGTAGAAGGTGTCGATCGACGTGGGCGCGAGCTCTGCCAGCCGGGTGGCCAGCGGCTCGAGCAGGTCGTGGCGGTAGACGTTGATCTGGGAGTGGATGATGCGAGCGGCCTGATCGGCGATCGCCTGCACGACCTTCGGATGGGCGTACCCGGTCGAGGCCGCGGCGATGCCGGCGGTGAAGTCGAGGTACTCGACGCCGTTGGTGTCGACGACGCGACAGCCGTGACCGCGCTCGACCCGGAGGTCGGTCACCTTCGACCAGACACCCGACAGGTGGGACCGAGCCGTAGTCATCCGAGAAGCCTAGACACGGCTGCTGTTGCCCACGTCGGACCCCGGCTGTGGCGGACGACCGGTGCGTCCGCCGGACGAGCGTCAGCGCGACGCGGCTGCGAGGTCCGCGATGTCGCGCATGATCTTGGCGAGCTCGAAGTCCTTCGGTGTGTAGACACGCGCGACGCCGAGATCGGCGAGGCGGGGTCGATCGTCCTCGGGGATGATGCCGCCGACGACGACCGGTGCGTCGACACCCATCTCAGCGAGATGGTCGATCACGTCGGGCACCAACTCGAGGTGCGAGCCGGACAGGATCGACAGGCCGATCACGTCGGGGTCCTCGTCGCGGGCCGACGCCGCGATCTGCTCGGGCGTCATCCGGATGCCGGCGTACACGACCTCCATCCCCGAGTCGCGTGCGGCGACAGCGATCTGCTCGGCGCCCGACGAGTGGCCGTCCAGGCCCGGCTTGCCGACCAGGAACTTGGGTGGACCACCGCTCATCGACCTGACGAAGTCGGCGACCTCGCCGAGCCCCGCGGCCGAGCCGGGTGCAGCGCCGACGCCGGTCGGTGCGCGATATTCACCGAACACGTCGCGCATCACCGAGCCCCACTCGCCCGTGGTGCCACCCGCCTTCGCGAGCTCGATCGATGCGGGCATCACGTTCTCACCCGACTCGGCGACCCGACGGAGTTCGGCGAGTGCGGCATCCACACGCTGAGCGTCCCGGGCGGAACGCCACGTCTGCACGTCGGCGCGGAGCTCGGCTTCGATCGCCGGGTCGACCTTCAAGATGTTGTCGTCGCCACCGAGCGGGGACTCGGCGGTCTCCACGAAGTCGTTCACACCGACCACGGTCTGCTCGCCTGACTCGATCCGCCGTGTGCGTGCCGCCATGGATGAGACGAGCCGCGACTTCAGCACCTCGACCGCGTCGAACGCACCGCCGAGCGAGAGGACGTCGTCGAGTTCGGTCTGCGCTGCGTCGCGCAGTTCGGCCGTCTTGGCCTCGACGACGTGCGACCCCTCGAAGAGGTCGCCGTACTCGAGCAGGTCGGTCTCGAACGCCAGCACCTGCTGCATCCGCAGCGACCACTGTTGGTCCCACGGTCGCGGCAGCCCGAGCGCCTCGTTCCACGCCGGCAGCTGGACCGACCGTGCCCGCGCCTGCTTGGACATCGTCACCGCGAGCATCTCCAAGACGATGCGCTGCACGTTGTTCTCCGGTTGCGCCTCGGTCAGCCCGAGCGAGTTGACCTGCACGCCGTAGCGGAACCGCAGCGCCTTCTCGTCCCGGACGCCGTAACGCTCGCGGCCGATGTCGGCCCACATGTCGGTCATCGCACGGAGCTTGCACATCTCCTCGACGAAGCGGATGCCGGCGTTGACGAAGAACGAGATCGACCCGAACACCTGAGCGAACGTCTCGTCGGACACCTGGCCCGACTCCTTCACCGCGTCGAGGACACCGATCGCGGTCGCGAACGAGTAGGCGATCTCCTGGACCGGCGTCGCCCCCACCTCCTGCAGGTGGTACGAGCACACGTTCATCGGGTTCCACTTCGGGGCGTGCTCGACGCACCAGGCGACCATGTCGACGATCAGCCGACGCGACTCCGCCGGCGGGAAGATGTACGTGCCGCGCGACAGGTACTCCTTCACGATGTCGTTCTGCGTCGTGCCGCGAAGCTCCTGGGACGAGACGCCCTGTTCCTCCGCGTTGGCGACGTACAACGCGAGCAACCACGATGCCGTCGCGTTGATCGTCATCGACGTGTTCATCTGCCCG
>JBCBDK010000192.1:2924-7289 GCA_038529675.1 Actinomycetota bacterium | reverse complement strand
GTTGTCGCCGTGTTGGATCCTTGCTCGGGGACAGAGTCCAACTCTGGAGTCGCCGTGTTGGGTTCCTGCTCGGGGACAGAATCCAACTCCGGGGTGCAGAGGAGGTCGTCCGTGGGGGCCGGCGCGCGGCCGGCGACGGTGACCACGGTGCCTGGCGCAGGGACGTCGGTGCCGGTCGATCGCATGAGCACCCGGGGACCCGTCGCACCGTCACGGCCGTCGAGGTCGACCGATACGAGCACGAACCCGGCCGTACGCGGTCCGACCGGGAGGTGGACAGCGGTGGCCGACCACACCGTGCCGCCCGGGCCGAACGACTCGTTGACCAAACCGCCACCACACCGTTCGCACCGGCCGATGCGTCGTGCAACCGCTCGGCCGCACTCCTGACACCGCGCGCCGAGTATGCGACCGTCGTCGACGTCAGGCCGCGGGTCGGCAACGTTCGGCGCGTCGCTCATGCGAGCATCCAACCAGATGGGCCCCGATCGGTTCGGATCCGAATGCGAACCCCGACCCGGACCGTGGCCCGAATCCCGGTGACAGCGACCGCGTGCGCGACGATCCGTGCATGGACGTGCGAGGACTCATGGCGCAGGCGGCCCTGCTCAACGCTCGACGGACCGCGGTGATCCACGGCGACCGCCGGCTCACCTTCGCCGAGGCCTGGGAGCGTGGCACCCGGCTCGCCAACGCGCTGCTCGCGCTCGGGCTCGAACCCGGTGATCGGATCGGCGTGCTCGAAGACAACTCGATCGAAGCGCAGGACTTCTTCGCCGCGGCGGCGATCGCCAACCTCGTGCGGGTCCCGCTGTACGCACGCAACTCCGCCGCGTCCCACACCCACATGCTCGACCACACCGGCTGCCGTGCGGTGATCGTCGCCGACCACTACGCCCACGAGATCGAGGCGATCCGCGGCGATGTCGCGACGCTCGAGCACGTCGTCGTCCGCGGCCGTCACGGAGTCGACAGCGCCACGCCGTACGAGGCGTGGTTGGCGTCGTTTCCCGCTGAGCTGCCCGACGTCGAGATCGACCCGGACGACCCGTTCATCATCCGCCACACCGGAGGTACGACCGGTCGATCGAAGGGCGTCGCCTACACACATCGGTCCTGGCTCGCCGCCGGTCGCGACTGGTTCTACAACTTCCCGCCGATGGTCGCCGGCGACCGATGTCTGCACGTCGGCCCCATCTCCCACGGCTCGGGCTACCTCTATCTCCCGACGTGGCTGAGCGGCGGGTGCAACGTGCTGCTCGACCGCTTCGACCCGCCCGAGACGATCGACGTGATGGAGCGCGAGCGCATCGCCTACATGTTCGCCGTACCCGCGATGTTGAACGCGCTCGCGCGGGAGCCGTCCGCTCCGGGACGGGACTGGTCGGCACTGAAAGTCGTGCAGGTCGGCGGTGCGCCGATCGCCGACGAGACGGCCCTGCTCGCCCGGGATGTGTTCGGCCATGTGCTGTACCAGGGCTTCGGCCAGACCGAGGCGTTGCCCGTGTGCATGATGGGCCCCGACGAGTGGTTCAGCCAGGTCGACGGCTCCGAGCCGCTCCGCTCGACCGGTCGAGCGCTGCCCTTTGCCTACCTCCAGATCCGTGACCCGGACGATCCGGCCCGTGAACTGCCGCTGGGCGAGGAGGGCGAGATCGCGGTGCGGTGTGACGGTCAGATGGCCGGCTTCTGGGAGAACCCGGAGGCGACAGCCGAACGCATCACGGTCGACGGGTTCGTCTTGTCGGGCGACATCGGACGGCTCGACGAGAATGGCTACCTCTATGTGCTCGACCGCAAGGACGACATGATCATCTCGGGCGGCTTCAACATCTGGCCGGCGGAGTTGGAGAACGTCATCGTCGACCATCCGACAGTCGTCGAGGCAGCCGTCTTCGCGGCGCCGCACGATCGGTGGGGCGAGACGCCGATCGCTGTGTGCACGGTAGTGGAAGGGACGCCGGTCGACGGCGACGAGGCGGCCGCGGTCGCCTCCGAGATCCGCGAGCTGTGTGCCGAGCGGCTGGGGTCGTACAAGAAGCCGGCGTCGGTGGAGCTGCGAGCCGAGCCGCTGCCGAAGAGCCCGGTCGGCAAGATCCAACGGAAGACCCTCCGCGAGCCTCACTGGGCCGGCCACGACCGCCGGGTCGCCGGAAACTGACCCCACGCTGTCGCAACACCGGCGCCAGGCGGGAACGTTTTCGCCTGGCGCCGATGTTGCAGTCAGGGCGCGGTGCGTTCGAGCCAGTCGACGATCGTGTCGAGGTGGGCGGGGCGGTGTGGGTCCCAGGTGGTCGTGTCGATCACGAGGTGGCGGTCGGTCTGCGCGAGCAGTCGGTCGCGCCACTCGGCGAAGAAGCCCGTGAGGGCGCGCAGGTGCCCGAGGTCGAGGGCGTGTTCGGCGTCGCGGTTCCGAAGCCGAACCCGCTCGAGGAGTACCTCGGCGGGTGCGTCGAGGAGCACGAAGGCGGACGGACCGACGCACGACGCCAGACGGCGTTCGAGTTCGTCGAGTACCCGGCGACGATGGCTCACATCGTCGAGGAAGTGGGCGAACGGACCGGTACGTAGCACCGTGAAGTCACTGACTGCGTCGACACCGAAGGCCGTGTCGTCGCGAACGTCCCGCTCTCCAACGTCGCCGATCGTGACGAGCGAGGCGCGCAGGTCGAGGAACGCCATCTCGGCGGCGAGCGCCGACTCCGTCGTGTCGTAACCGACGTAGTAGTCGTCGAGCAGTGGGCTCGCCGACACCGGGTCGAGCAGCAGCGGCAGACCGAGACGGTTGGCGAGGAGCCGCGACGTGGTCGACTTCCCGACGCCGGTCGGCCCGTCGATCGCCACGTAGCGCACGCCGGAACCATACGGCGACGCCCGTGGCGACCGCCGGATCACGTCGCAGTTCTCCCGAGGTCGACGGCCGGGCCAGACTCTCAACGTGCATTACATCGACGGACACTGGGTCGAGAGCGACTCGACCTTCGCCAGCCACGACCCTGCGACGGGCGAGGAGATCGGTCGTGTCGCCGACGGCGGTGCCGACGAGGCCGGTCGTGCGGCCGACGCCGCCGATCGCGCGTTCGCCGACTGGTCGACTCGCACCGCGTACGAGCGTTCCGAGTTGCTGTACTCGGCATGGCGGCTGATGACCGAACGGTCGGGCGATCTGGCCGACCTGATGACCCGCGAGCAGGGCAAGCCGATCAAGGCCGCCCGCAACGAGGTCAAGTACGCGGCCGACTTCCTCCTCTGGTACGCCGAGGAAGCGAAGCGCGTGTACGGCGAGACGATCCCTTCGGCCCGCGCCGATCAGCGGTTCCTCGTCATGCGTCAAGCGGTGGGCGTGTGTGCGGCGATCACGCCGTGGAACTACCCGATCTCGATGCTGACCCGAAAGCTCGGCCCAGCGCTCGCGGCGGGTTGCACGGTCGTGCTCAAGCCCGCCGAGCAGACTCCGCTGTGTGCGTCGGCCGTCTACGAGATCTTGGACGAGGTCGGCCTCCCGAGCGGCGTCGTCAATCTCGTTCATGCGTCCGACCCGGCGCCGGTCGGCGACGCCTGGCTCGCCGACGATCGCATCCGCAAGCTGACCTTCACCGGCTCGACCGAGATCGGCAAGCTGCTGGGCGGTGGCGCGGCAGGGAACGTGAAGCGGGTCTCGATGGAGCTCGGCGGCCATGCGCCGTTCATCGTGTTCGGTGACGCCGACCCCGTGCATGCGGCCAAGGGAGCGAGCCTCGTCAAGTTCCTCAACACCGGCCAGGCGTGCATCAGCCCGAACCGCATCTACGTCCAACGTTCGATCGCCGAGGAGTTCACGTCGACGCTCGCCGACCGCGTGTCGAAGATGAGGGCCGGGCAGGGCTTCGGCGACGGCGTGTCGATCGGGCCGCTCGTCGACGAGGCGAGCGTTGCGAAGGTCGAGCGTCAGGTGCTCGATGCGCGCAACAAGGGCGCCCGAGTGTTGACCGGTGGCGAGCGACTCACCGCCGACGGGCTCGACGCCGGCAACTTCTTCGCGCCGACGGTGCTGGCCGACGTGACCCCCGAGATGACGATCCACTCCGAGGAGACGTTCGGTCCGGTCGCTCCGATCATCACGTTCGACGACGACGCCGACATCCCGGCGATCGCAGCGATGGCGAACGACACCACGTACGGCCTTGCCGCCTACCTCTACACGCAAGATGTGTCGCGCGCCTGGCGGACCGCCGAGGCGTTGCGGTTCGGGATCATCGGGATCAACGACATCAACCCGACGTCTGCCGCCGCTCCGTTCGGTGGTGTCAAGGAGTCAGGCCTCGGGCGCGAGGGCGGCCACGTGGGCCTCGACGAGTACCTCGACACCAAGCTCGTCGGCTGGTC
>JBCBDK010000192.1:0-2824 GCA_038529675.1 Actinomycetota bacterium | reverse complement strand
TGGATTCTGTCCCCGAGCAGGAATCCAACTCGGGCTCGTGTGTTGGATTCTGTCCCTGAGCAGGAATCCAACTCGGTCGCGGAGCGGTCAGGGTTCGTCGCGGACGAGGGTGGCCATCAACGCGTCGATCATCGTCACGGCGAGCGTGTCGTCGGGGTCGATCGGGAAGCGCGAGAAGTTGACCGGCAGTGCGAGCGCTCCGTGAACGCCCGCCCACAGCGTCATCGCCACGGCATGGGGATCGCCGTCGACGATGCCGTCCTCGACGGCCTCGGTCAGCGCTGCTCGCAACTGGGCGAACACGGGCACGCTCTCGAGCTCGAGCGGTTCGGGGATCGGCCCTCGCCGCACCGCGAGCAGCACGTCGCGATGGAGGTCGGGATGATCTCGGGCGAAGTCGACGTAGGCGGCCAGGATCGCTCGGACTCGCTCGAGCGGGTCGGGGTGTGCGGCGACGAGATCGCGCAACTGCTCGTTCGCCCGGTCCACCGTGCCCGTCCAGAGCGAGCTCATCAGATCGCTCAGGCTCTCGAACGAGTTGTAGAGCGCGCCCTGCGACACACCGGCCCGCTGCGTCACGCTCCGCACGGAGACCGCGCCGATGCCGTCCTCGCGGTAGATCTCGGCCGCGGCTCGACGCAGTCGTTGACGTTCGCGCTCGCGCTGCTCGGGAGTCGCGCGGGGTCGAGGCACCCGATCAGAATGCCCGATACGACGTTGGATCGATGCCGATCCGACCGCGCAGCTCGTCGAGCGGCGTGTGCAGTTCGTCCTCGAGCTTCATGAAGTGGGTGTTCTGAGCGAAGCGGCCGACCATCCAGCCCGTGACCATCGCATCCATCGCCTGCTCGATCGCGCCGGGGTTCACGAACGCGAGATGCGCCGTGGTGACGGCGAAGCGGAACGCGTGATACGGGAACTGGAGCTGCGCGAAGTGGTACCCGGCCTGTGCGAGCTCGCCCAGGGGGCTCGGGCTGAAGCCGGTGAGCGTGTGCATCATGTCGTGCAGCTGGAAGCCGCGGACGATCATGTAGCTGATGTCGTCGGGCAGCCGATCGAGTGTGCCGTTGGCGGTGAGCTGTTCATTGAACTGCCGATAGTTGCGGGCGAGGTTGGCTTCGAGGTCGTTGTCGACGATGAACCGCCGATAGCCGTCGCCGAGCGTGCCCGGGGCGCAGTCGGCGAGTTCGTCGAGTGTCGTCGGCTCCGGAAGATGCCGTTCGGCGAGGCAGTCCGACGCGCCGTCCACGGCGAGCAATCCGTGGTGATACGCGTTGATCGCGTCCTGCGGTGCTTCGGCCCACCAGTCGTGGAACAGCAGGTAGACGCCGTAGTCGAACGGGCGGTCGACGGCGGTGAGGAACTTCTCGGCGAAGTCCCGGTCGACGATGGGTTCCTTGAGGTCCTGCATGATGGCTCCGTTCAGTGTCGGTCCGGGCGAGCACCTTAGCGGATTTCTTGAACACGTTCAGGAAACGAGTAGAGTGTGGCGGAACGCCGGGGTCTGGCCCGGTGTCATCACCGAACCTTGGGGGATTCGATGCGTCGACGGAGCACCAACCTGCTCGCCATGTTCTCAGCAGCCGTGCTGCTGTTCACCGCCTGCGCCGGCAGCGACGGCGACGATGCGTCGTCGGCCACCACGGCCGAGTCGTCCGACGACGACGCCGACACGGCCGACGACGAGGGGGAGAACGACGAGGGGGCCGGCGACGAGGTGGACGGTGACGAGCGCGACGACGCCGACGGTGCCGGCGACGAGCCCGTCGACGACACGACCGCCACGACCGTGGCACCGCTGGAGGACGAGGACCAGCTGACGAGTCAGGGTGAGGGCTCGCAGGCGAACCCCGACCTCGAACCGCAGCAGGGTGGCGAGATCACCTGGGGCCTCACGAACGACGGCACCGGCTTCGCGACCACCGGCTCGATCGGTCCCGGCTCGATCTACGTCATCACGTCGATGGTCGACGCGCTCGTCGGGCTCGACAACGAGGCCAACTGGCACCCGAATCTCGCAGAGTCGCTCGTTCCGAACGACGACTTCACCGAGTGGACGATCACGATGCGACCCGATCTCGTGTTCCACGATGGCGAGCCGGTCGATGCGGCCGCGGTCGCGGCGAACCTCGAGGCCTTCAAGGGCGGCTCGGTCGGCTTCGCGCTCGCACCGGTGGCGACGATCGAAGCGGTGAGCGACCTCGACGTCGTCGTGACGATGTCGAGCCCCTGGGCCGCGTTCCCCTACACGCTCGTCAACCAGCCCGGCTGGATGGTCTCGCCGGCCACGATCGGCCAGAACGACACGTTCGTCTCCACCGGTCCGTTCATGCTCGAGTCGTGGACGCCGGGCGACGGCGCCCGAGTCGTTCGCAACCCGAACTACTGGCGTGCCGACGAGGGCCTCCCGTACCTCGACGCGATCAGCTTCAAGTTCCTCGTCGACACGACCGTCAAGCGGCAGGCGTTCGAGGCCGGCGACGTACAGGGCTACATCAGCCCGGCCGACGAGGACATCGTCGACTTCCTGGAGGACGATGCGGTCGACGTGTGGATCTCGGCCGCCGGCGCCAACGAGTACCTCTGGATCCTGAACACGACCGCCGCGCCGTTCGACGACCTCCGCGTCCGTCGGGCGATGGCGCACGCGATCGACAAGGACTTCCTCATCGAGAACTTCCGCTCAGGGCTCACGACACCGGCCACCGGACCGCTCAACCCGAGCGACAAGTGGTACTCCGAGACGACCTACCCCGAGTTCGATCCAGCGGCCGCGCAGGCACTCGTCGACGAGTACGAAGCCGAGGTCGGCCCGATCGAGTTC
>JBCBDK010000191.1:0-7303 GCA_038529675.1 Actinomycetota bacterium | reverse complement strand
ACCGCCGCGACATGCACGGCCGACGGCGAGTTCGATCGCACCGGCCTGCAGGCATTCATCTACGAGATCGATCTCACGGGCGCGGCGCCTCCGGCCAACCTCCTCACCGTGCCGCTCGACTACCAGAAGGCGTGCCCCGGCGTCTTCGGCACCGGCGACCCGTGCAACTTCGACCCGCGCTACTTCCCGTGGGAGGACCCGGCGGTGGCGGGCATCCCCACCGACTTCCGGAACTTCGTCTCGAAGGCGATCGTCAGCGACATCGAGATCACCTCGAACGGTTCCTTGGCCATCGGCATCACCGATCGCAACGGCAACCAGCGCAGCCCGCAGAACTTCATCCCGTTTGCCACCCCGGTCGACCCGACGATGCCGCAACCCGTCGACCTCGACCAAGCGTTCTCGACGAACGGTGACATGTTGCGCGCCTGCAACACCTCGGGCGATCCGAACAATCCGACGTTCGAGCTCGAGGGCGGGCCGGGTGGGCCGTGCGATGCGTTCGCCAACTTCCCCGACCCGACGGGCGGCAACAACGACGTCGTCACGTACCGCGCCGGCCCCGCCGGCGAAGCCGAGTTCTACGGCGACGACTTCTTCACCGAGAACGGCACCGAAGGTCACTCCGAGACCTACCACGGCGGCGTCTACGTCAACCGGTACCTCGACGAGATGGCCGCCGCAGCGATGGACCCGCAGTCCTTCGAGGCCGGGGGGCTGTCGTTCTACGACTCCGAGTCCGGTGCCAGCCTGCGCGACCTCGACCTGTACGTGGGTGGCACCGTCGAGAGCGGCTACTTCGGCAAGGCGGCGGCCATCGGTGACGTGGAGGGCTGCTTCCTGCCGCTCGAGATCGGCGAGTTCGTCTGGTTCGACGTCGACGGCGACGGCGTCCAGGACCCCGACGAGACGCCGCTCATCGGCGTCACGGTCACGATCACCGGCCCCGGCCTGCCCGCCGGCGGCGTCACGACGACGACCGACGACGACGGGCGCTACCGCTTCGGCTCGATCGACGGCCTGGCCGCCGACAGCGACTACGTGATCTCGTTCGACGCGAGCACGACCACGAACACGACTGACCTCCCCGCTGGGCTCGACCCGGCGCTGCTGGTCCCGACCGTCAACGACAGCTCCGCTGCCGGTGCCGACGACGACAACGACAGCGACCTCGTCGACGGTCAGATCGCGGCGTCCACCGGCGTGCCCGGCGTCAACGACCACTCGTTCGACGCCGGCTTCACCGCTCCGTACCGGATCGGCAACCTCGTGTGGCTGGAGACCGACGACGACGGCATCGCCGAGACCGGCGAGACCCCCCTCGCCGGCGTCACCGTCGAACTGCTCGACGCCGCCGGCGCAGTGATCGACACGACCACCACCGACGCGGACGGCGAGTACGTCTTCGACGGGCTGGCCGCCGGCACCTACTCGGTCCGCATCCCCGCCGCCGGTGGTGACAACGCAGCGCTGCTGGACGGGTTCACCAGCGCCGGCACGCCGAATCCCGATGCCGAAGGCGCAGACGGCGCAGGCGTCGACAACGACAACAACGGTGTGCCGTCGGCGGCGGGCTTCACCTCCGGCCCGGTCACCCTCGGCCCGGTCGCCGGCGAGCCGACGGGTGAGGTCGGCGGCATCGACGGTGCGAGCGACGAAGGCGGCGGCTACGCCGACGATCGGTCCAACCTGACCGTCGACTTCGGTTTCGTCCAGCCGCTGTTCTCGATCGGCAGCCTCCTGTGGCAGGAGGTCGACGACGACGGCATCGCCGAGACCGGCGAGACCCCCCTTGCCGGAATCACCGTCGAACTGCTCGACGCATCAGGTTCGGTGATCGCCACCACGACGACCGACGCCGACGGCGAGTACCGCTTCGACGATCTCGTCGCAGGCGACTACCGGGTTCGCGTCCCCGACCAGACCGGGACCGCCGGCCTCGTCAGCGCTGGAACGCCGAACGCCGACGCGAACGACGACACCGACAACGACAACAACGCTGTCCCCGGCACGAGCGGGTTCACGTCGGGCGTCGTGACGCTCGGAGCGGACGCTGAGCCGACCGGCGAGGCCGGCGGCATCGACGGCGACTCCGACGAGAATGCATCGACCCCCGACAACCGGTCGAACCAGTCGATCGACTTCGGGTTCGTTCCGGCCGCCTCGATCGGTGACGTCGTGTTCGAGGACCTGAATCGAAACGGGCAGCAGGACCCCGGCGAGGTCGGCGTGCCCGGCGTGACCGTTCGTTTGCTCGACGAGAGCGGCAGTGTCATCACGTCGACCACGACCGACGGCAACGGCGGCTATCGGTTCACCGACCTCGAGCCCGGGACCTACATCGTCGAGGTCGTGGCGCCGACCGACCGCGTGTTCACCGCACGCGACCTCGGCGAGGACGCCACCGACAGCGACGTCGACCCGGCGACCGGTCGGACCGGACCGATCCAGGTCGAGCCGGGCGACGACATCGACTCGATCGACGCCGGTCTCCTCCCCCTCGCGACGTTGCCGGCCACCGGCAGCGACGCCACGACGGGTCTGCTGCAGCTCGCCGCCCTGATCCTGCTGCTCGGTGGTTCCATCCTGGCCATCGGACGGCGACGGCCGCACCCCACGACCTGAGATCGAGCTCCGCCTGCGCCCGTGCGCCCCGGCGACCGTGCCGGGCCGCACGGGCGCGACCTAGCCTGACGCCATGGCCGACGCTGCGCACCCCGAGACCACGGACGCCCCGTTCACCCCCCTGCTCCCGCTCGGTCCGGACGACACCGAGTACCGCCTCGTGTCGACCGAGGGCGTCTCCACGTTCGACACACCCGAAGGCACCTTCCTCAGGATCGAGCCGGAGGCGATCCGCCGGCTCACCGCCGAAGCGATGCGGGACATCGCGCACTACCTGCGCCCCGGCCACCTGCAACAGCTGCGGAACATCCTCGACGACCCTGAAGCGTCCGACAACGACCGGTTCGTGGCCCTCGACCTGTTGAAGAACGCGTCGATCGCGGCCGGCGGCGTGCTGCCGATGTGCCAGGACACGGGTACGGCGATCGTCAAGGCCAAGAAGGGCCAGATGGTGTTCACCGGCGGCGGCGACGAGGAGCAGATCGCCCGCGGCATCGCCGACACGTACCTCACCTCGAACCTGAGGTACTCACAAATGGCGCCGCTCGACATGTACACCGAGAAGAACACCGGCTCGAACCTGCCCGCCGAGATCAAGGTCCAGGCGATCGACGGCGACGCCATGAAGTTCCTGTTCATGGCCAAGGGCGGCGGCAGCGCCAACAAGTCGTTCCTCTTCCAGGAGACGAAGGCGCTGCTCAACGAGGCCACGCTGCTGCCGTGGATCTTCGACAAGATCCAACAGATCGGCACCTCGGCCTGCCCGCCGTACCACCTCGGCATCGTCATCGGCGGTACATCGGCCGAGTTCGCGGTCGAGACCGCCAAGCTGGCGACCGCACGCGAACTCGACACGTTGCCGACGTCCGGATCCGAGACCGGCCACGGCTTCCGGGATCTCGAGATGGAAGCCAAGGTGCTCGAGCTCGCGCAGGCGACCGGCGTCGGCGCTCAGTTCGGCGGCAAGTACTTCTGCCACGACGTCCGAGTCATCCGGCTCCCTCGCCACGGTGCGTCGTGCCCGGTCGGCATGGCGGTGTCGTGCTCGGCTGATCGTCAGATGCGCGGCAGGATCACCACCGACGGGCTGTTCCTGGAACAGCTGGAGACCGACCCGGCCCGCTTCCTCCCCGAGGTCGACGCCGCAGATCTGCTCGAGGCCGAGCCGGTCCACATCGATCTGAGCCGGCCGATGAGCGAGGTACTCGCCACCCTGTCGGCGCTGCCCGTCACCACGCAGGTGATGCTGTCGGGCCCGATGATCGTCGCCCGCGACATCGCCCACGCCAAGATCCAGGAGCGGCTCGACGCCGGCGAGGAGATGCCCCAGTACTGGAAAGACCACGCGGTGTACTACGCAGGACCGGCCAAGACGCCTGAGGGCTACGCCTCCGGGTCGTTCGGGCCGACGACGGCCGGCCGGATGGACTCCTACGTGGCCGAGTTCCAGTCGAAGGGCGGCTCGATGGTGATGCTCGCCAAGGGAAACCGCAGCCAGCAGGTGACCAACTCGTGCGCCACGAACGGTGGCTTCTACCTCGGCTCGATCGGCGGACCCGCCGCACGCCTCGCGCTCGACAACATCACGAACGTCGAGGTGCTCGAGTACCCCGAGCTGGGCATGGAGGCGATCTGGAAGATCCAGGTCGAGAACTTCCCGGCGTTCGTCGTCGTCGACGACAAGGGCAACGACTTCTACGCGCAGGTCCGCGCCGAGGCGTCGATGCCGGTCACGCTCTCGTGAAGGCGGCCGAGTCGGGCGCGGCGACCGGCACGGCCTTCGGGGTCCGGTCGTCGGTCGCACCGCTGCGTCGCGTGGGGATGCGCCGGCCAGGGGTGATTCTCTCCGCTGATCCGGAACGCTGGCACTACGCCGGGCCGCTCGACGCGGAGCGACTCATGGCCGAGTACGACGAGTTCGCTGCGGCGGTCGGCGCGTCCGGTGCCGAGATCGCCTGGCTCGACGACGAGCCCGACGATCTGGCCGACTCCGTGTTCACGTATGACCCCTCGTTCGTGATCGGATCGGGGGCGATTCTGCTCCGCGCCGGCAAGCCACTCCGCCTCGGCGAGACCGAGCTGCATCGTCGGTTCTACGACTCGACCGGCATCCCGGTCATCGGGCAGATCGACGCGCCAGGACGATTCGAAGGTGGCGACTGCTTCTGGCTCGACGAGCACACGCTCGCCGTCGGGAGAGGGTTCCGAACCGACCAGGCCGGCATCGACCAGTTCGGCGCGATCGTGGCTGCCGACGGGATCTCGATCGAGGTGTTCGACCTGCCGTTCCATCTCGGTGAGGGGGCATGCCTCCATCTCATGTCGCTGGTCAGCGTGCTCGCCGACGACCTCGCCCTCGTCCACGAACCGCTGCTGCCGACGGCGTTGTGGCAGCGGATGAGAGACCTCGGCTACGAGTTGCTTGTGGCCCCACCCGACGAGTTCGAGTCGAGCCTCGGTCTCAACCTCAACGTCTTGGCGACCGCGCCCCGCGAGGTCATCGCCGTCGACGGTTTCCCGCGTACCGTCGAGCGGATGCGAGCCGCGGGGTGCGAGGTCACCGTCGTCCCCGGCGACGCACTGTGCATCCCGTGCGAGGGCGGCCCGACCTGCCTCACCAGGCCACTGCTGCGCGGCTGACCCGACCGTGGTCAGCAAGCGGCCACGGCGGCGTCCAGCGCATCGTCCGCCTCGGGCGTTCGCACGTCGAGGATCAGTGCCGCCACGACGCCGTCGTCGACCGGTGGGCCGACCTGCTCGGTCGGAACGAGTGCTGCGACGACGCAGTCGAGTCCTCCGGCGTCCAGGCGCTCGTTCGACTCGAGGACCGAACCGAGCCACGGGCGCCCGTCGGCGACCCCGAACCCGAAGAGATCCTCAGCGAGCGACACCTCGTCGTCGACGCCCTCGGCGAACGGGCACTCGGTTCCCGATGCGGACGGACCGTCGCCGAGCAGATGTGCCACGACCACGTCGTCGAGGCATCGAGTCCAGCCCGGGAAAGCGGTGTGGCCGACGCCGTTCCAACGGATCCAGACAGCGTCGTCCAACCGTTCGGCGAAGTCAGGTGCGTGGTGGCCTGGCGTCAGCGGGTCGAACTCGGTCCCGATCACGAGAATCGGATGGCGGACGTCAACCGGCCCGATCGGCGTGAGCGGCTCGGCGGCGACGGGCATGCCGTCGCAGAAGCTCCACTCCTCGATCAGCGGTCCGAGGTCGGCGCAATAGATCAGGAAGTTCGCCTCGGCGAAGTTGTCCTGCGCACCGTCGCCCGGATCCTCGTCCCCCGACTCGTTCAGGTCGTCGACATCATCGGACGTCACCAGGCCGGACGCACCGATGTGCGCAGCGAGGGTTGAGCCGTCGCCGTCACGAGCATCCACGAGTGCAGCGGCGAGCAGCTCCCAGTCCGCCGCAGAGCCCATCGCCCACGCCAGGTGTTCGTCGACCATCGTCGAGGTGAGCGCATCGGGGCCACCATCGAAGTGATCGGTCGGCAGCAGGGCCGCGCCGTCGACGATCGTCTCGATCGCAATCTCGACGTCGTCGCCCTCGACGCCCGGTCCGCCCAAGCAGCGATCGGTGGCGGCGCAGAGCTCGTGGAACCGCTCCAGGGCGGCGGGGAGCCCGTCGTCGGCGAAGGTTGCGAAGCCGTCGTCGAAGGGGCCATCGGTCGAGCCGACGTCGGGATCGGTCACGCCGTCGAGCACGAACGCACCGACGCGATCGGGGAAGCGATCGGCATACAAGGCACCGAGGATGGAGCCATAGCTGTAGCCGAGGAAGTCGAGCGTCGACTCGCCCAACGCCGACCGGATCGATTCCATGTCGGCCACCGAGTACGGCGCTGCCAGGAACTCGGCCAGGGGGCCCGTGGCGTCGACGCACGAGGCGATGTAGCCGACGTCTCCCGGCACCACCCCGGCCGGGCAGCGTGCCGCCGGGCGGGACTGCCCGACACCGCGGGGATCCCACGCGACCACGTCGAACCCGCGGAGCAACTCCGCGGGAAGCTGTGGCCGCAGCCCCCACGCGAGAGGGAGGCCGGCGCCGCCGGGCCCACCCGGGTTCATCAACAGCGTGCCGATGCGGTCGCCGGTCGCCAGGTGCCGCGTGAGCGCCAACGACACGGGTGCGAGCTCGGCGCCGGGATCGGACGGATCCATCGCGACGTCGAGTCGGGCACACTCCCATCGGCGGCTCCCGGTCTCGTCCGGATCGGGGATGCCGAAGTCATCGCAGGCACCCCAGGTGAGCATGTCCCCGTCCGGGCGGTCGACCGGTGCCGACGGCGTTCCCGACACCGACGCGTCGGGCACCCTCGGGCCGGCATCGACATCGACGCGGCCCTCCGACGCCATCGATCGCTCGACCTCGATCGTCCGGGTCGGCCCGCACGCCGCAGCGACGACGGCCGCGCCGATCGCCAGCGCGGCGGTCCAGCGATCAGTCCGCATCGGGCGCCGCGCGTCCCAGTTCACCGACGAGATCGCCGAGTCGGCGTTCGCCGTCCGGCGTCTGACCGCCTGCCGCCAGGAACGCCCGCATCGCCGTCTGCGCCGACTCCTCCCCCAGCGTCGCGTCGAAGGCGGCGCCCTCGGCGAGCAGGTGCTCGGTCACCATCGTCTCGGCGCGCAGCACGTTGGCCTTCGCGGCCGCGATCGCATGGGCCGGGAAC
>JBCBDK010000190.1:0-7337 GCA_038529675.1 Actinomycetota bacterium | reverse complement strand
GTTCGACCACCACGCCCTCGAGTGGCGTCTCGACGACGAGTCCGACTTCACCGTCGACTTCGGCTTCTTCGAGCCGCTCCGCGTCGGCAACCTCGTCTGGGAAGACAACGGCGCCGGCACGCCCAGCGAACGCAACGACGGCATCGCCCAGGCCGGCGAGCCCGGGATCGAAGGCGTGCTCGTCCAACTGCTCGACGACGCCGGCGACGTGGTGGCCGAGACCGTTACTGACGCGGACGGCGCGTACTGGTTCGACGAACTCGACGCCGGGACGTACCAGGTCGGCATCCCCGAGGACCAGACACCCGACCTCGATCCGACACTCGCCGGATCGATCGTCGCAGGCGCACTCGACGGGCTCACCTCCTCCACGGGTGAGGGCGCCGACCCCGACAACCCGTCGCAGTCGGCCGACAACGAAGCGACCGACTCCGACGACGACGGCGACCCCGACCCGACAAACGGCTGGGCCTCGCTCTCGCTGCCGTTCGACCTCGCCTTCGGCGCCGAGCCGACCGGAGAGACCGCGCCCGACGGCGCCGACGACGAGGCCGCTGCGAACACGGCCGTCGGCGACCTCGTCGACGAGAACTCGAACCTGCAGATCGACCTCGGTTTCGCACCTGCCAACCAGTACCGGGTGGGCAACCTCGTCTGGATCGACGCGAACAACGACGGCCAGGTCGACGCGACCGAGACCGGCATCGACGGAGTGACCGTCGAGTTGCTCGACGACGCCGGCGACGTGGTCGACACCACGACGACGGCCGATGGCGGCAAGTACCTCTTCGACGGGCTCGACGCCGGCACCTACCAGATCCGAATCCCCGACGGGCTGGGCGCCCTCGCGCCGTACCTCCCGTCGACGGGTGACGACGTCAACGGGGCGGATCCCGATGACGACGACGACAACGACGACAACGGTGTGAACGCGGTCGGCACGACCGGCGTCACGACCGGGCAGTTCACCCTCGGCGACCCCGGCGGCGACCCGTTCGCGGCGACCGAGCCGACCGACGAGACCGCGATCGCCGACGGCGGTGGTGGCGTCGACGACGACCCGGGCACCCAGGGTGCGACCACCCAGGACGACCAGTCGAACTTCTCGATCGACATCGGCTACTTCGAGCCGCTCCGCATCGGCTCGACGGTGTGGCTGGACGATGGCGCCGGCGACACGGGCTTGGAAGACGACGGCCAGCAGAACAACGGCGAGTCCGGGATCGGCGGCGTCCTCGTCCAGCTCCTCGACGACGCCGACACGGTGATCGCCGAGACCGTCACCGACGCCAACGGCGACTACGTGTTCGACGGCCTGGACGCCGGCGACTACCGCGTCGGCATCCCCGCCGATCAGACGCCCGTGCTCCCGGGCACGCCGGCACCCACGCCCGGCGCAACCGACGACCTCCGTTCGTCGACGTACCAGACCGGCACCGACACCAACTCGGCCGACAACGAGGCGAACAACGCAGACGACGACGGCATCACCGACACGGTCGGCGGCGTCGACTTCCTCTCGGTGAGCGATCCGGTCAACCTCGGCTTCGGCACCGAACCCGAGACCGAGAGCAACGGCGACGAGGCACGGATCACGGCCCTCACCGGCGCACCGCGCGCAGACGACAACAGCCAGCTGCAGATCGACTTCGGACTCTCCCCCACGCCGACGTACCGAATCGGCAACCTCGTCTTCGACGACTACGACGACGACGGCATCGCCGACGACGGCGAGCCCGGTGTCGAGGGCGTGCTCGTCCAGCTCCTCGACGACACCGACGCGGTGATCGCCGAGGCCGTGACCGACGCCGACGGCAAGTACGAGTTCGACGGCCTCGCCGCCGGCGACTACCGCGCGCAGATCCCCGCCGACCAGACCGAGGATCTCGGCGGCGGCCTCGGCGGCCTCATCGACCCCGACGCGCTGACCGGCGCACGAGGCTCGGGGTCCTCGGCGGCGTTCACCCCGACCGATCCCGACGACGATGCCGACAACGACACCGAGTCGATCGCCAACGTCGGTGGCTTCGGCGGCGCCACGCCCGCCGACATGGTCTCCGAGTTCGTGACGGTCGGCGAGGGCACCGGCAACGACGAACCCGTCGACGAGCAGCTCCGAAGCGACGATGCGACCGACGACGACCCCGGATCGCAGCCGACCGTCGTCCCCGACGCTCGCTCGAACCTGAGCGTCGACTTCGGCATCTTCCGAGGCATCCGCATCGGCAACCAGGTCTGGCTCGACGACGGCGCCGGCGCCAACGAGGACAACGGCCAGTTCGACGCCGATGAGGTCGGCATCTCCGGCGTCAGCGTCGAACTCTGGGAGGACGTCGACGGCGACGGGGTGTTCGAGCCGACCGGCGACGACGCTGCGGGTCTGCTGCAGGTCACCTCGACCGACGGCGAGGGCAACTACCACTTCGCAGGCGTCGCACCGGGCCTCGAGGTGTTCGTCGCCGTGGAGGACATCCCCAGCGGCCCGACCGGCGTTCCGGTCCGGTCGTCCACACCGACCGCCGCCGATCCGCTCGACGACGACAACGAGGACGACGCCGCACCGACGGCCGGCTTCCTCGCCGTCACGTCGGCGATCACGGTGCCCGACCCCGGCGACGCCACCACGGGCGAGTCCGACACGGTGCCGGCAGCCGACGACTCCGAGGGCGACGCCGACGCACAGACCGGTGTGTACCCGGACACCAACTCGGAGCTCACGATCGACCTCGGGTTCGTCGAGGTGCCGCTGTATCGCGTCGGCAACCTGGTCTGGTTCGACGGCGACAACGACGGCATCGCCGAGGTCGGCGAGGACGGCATCGCCGGCGTCCTCGTCCAGCTCCTCGACGACACCGGCGCCGTGATCGCCGAGACCGTCACCGACGCGGACGGCAAGTACGAATTCACCAACCTCGCCGCCAACGACTACCGGGTTCGGATCCCCGGCGATCAGACGCCCGTCCTCGGCGCACAACCGGGCATCGTGCCCGACGCGCTCGACGGGCTCCGTTCGTCCGACACCGAGGTCGCCGACCCCGACGGAACCGACGGCATCAGCGACACCGACAACGACGACAACGGCGTGATCGACGGTGACGACTGGACCTCGGGTGTCGTCACGCTCGGCAACGCCGACGGCAGCCAGCCGAACCAGAACACCGAGCCCGCCGGCGACGCGACCGGTCCGGAGACCGAGCGAGCCGACGAACTCGTCGACCCGATCGACGACGACACGTCGACCGGCCGTGTCGACGACGACCAGTCCAACGTGACCGTCGACTTCGGGTTCTACGGCATCAGCCTCGGCAACCAGGTCTGGTACGACGCTGACAACTCGGGCACGCTCGACGGCGGCGAAGCGGGCATCCCCGCCGTCACCGTGGAGCTGTGGGAGTACAACGGCTCCGGCGACGTCGACGACATCGCCAACTACACCCTCGTCGACGACCAGACGACGGGCCTCGACGGCGAGTACCTCTTCACCGGGCTCGCCGACGGGCAGACCTACAAGGTCGTGATCCCCGAGGCGAACTTCGCCGACGGCGGGCCGCTCGACGGACTCTCGTCCTCGACCGGCTCGACCGACCCCACCAACACCGATGCCGACGTCGACGACGACGACAACGGCATCGACCCGGCTACACCCGGCGGTGCGGTCGAGTCCGGTCCGGTCGTGATGACCGCCGGCGCCGAGCCGACGGCGGCCGACGGCGCCGAGAACGGCTCGTTCGAGAACGGCACCGGCGAGCCCGACGAGAACGACGACCTCACGGTCGACTTCGGCTTCTACGGCCTCGCGCTGGGCGACACGATCTTCATCGACGACGACAACTCCGGGACGCTCGACGCCGGCGAGTCGGGCGTCGACGGCGTCACCGTGGAGCTCTACGAGGACACCGACGGCAGCGGCGACTTCACGCCCGGTGTCGACGCTCTGGTCGACACCGACGTCACCGAGGACGGCGGTCTCTACTACTTCGACGGGCTCGCCGAGGGCGACTACATCGTCCACCTGCCGCCGTCCAACTTCGCCGAGGATGGTCCGCTCGACGGCTACTACTCGTCCTCGGGCAACGACACGGCGCCGGGCACGGCTCCCGACGAAGACGACGCCTCACTCGACCAGGACGACAACGGCGAGGCGGTCGACGGTGAGAACACCGAAGACGCCGGCGGGATTGCGACCGCTGCGATCACGCTCGCCGCCGGGTCGGAACCCGACACCGACGGTGGCGACGACCCCGACGGCACGTCGATCCCCGACACCAACGAGAACACACAGGTCGACCTCGGCGTGTACACCCTGGAGGTCGGCAACCGCATCTTCTTCGATGACGACAACGACGAGACGTTCGACGGCGCCGACCCCGGCGTCGAAGGTGTCACGGTCGAACTGATCGACGACGCGACCGGCGACGTGATCGCGACGACCACGACCGGGCCCGACGGCGACTACCTCTTCACGGGGCTGCCCGAGGGCACCTACCGAGTCCGGGTGCCGGCGTCGAACTTCGCACCGGGTGGCCCGCTCGAGGGCACCTACTCCTCCGACGGGCCCGATGCGAGCGACACGCCGGCCGACGTGGACGACGACACCTCCGACGTCGACGACAACGGCGCGCCGGTCGACCCCGCGCAGACCTTCACCGGCGGCGACGTCGAGACGCTCCCGTTCGACCTCGCTGCGGGCTCCGAGCCCGACGACGAGACCGACGACTCACCGACCACCGATCCGGCCCCGGTCCCCGACGACAACTCGAACCTGACGGTCGACCTCGGCTTCACCGAGGTGCCGACGCTGGAGCTTGGCAACCAGCTGTGGTTCGACCTCGACAATTCGGGCACCTACGAAGCCGGCGCCGAGGACCCGGTCCCCGACGGCGTGGTCGTCAACCTGTGGACCGACCCCAACGGCGACGGAGTGCCCGACACCCAGGTCGACACCGTCACGACGACAGGCGGCGACGGGCAGTACCTGTTCACCGACCTCGAGCCGGGTACCTACATCGTGCAGCTCGATCCGTCGAACTTCGAGCCCGGTGGCCCGCTCGCCGGATTCGCGCCGTCGACCGGGCCCGGGTCGTCGACCGACCCGAACGACGACACCGAGAACAACAACGACGGATTCCGGTCCCCCGACGTGCCGGGCGTGATCACCGGTCCGGTCGAGCTGACGCCGGCGGGCGAACCGACGAGCGGCGACGGCGAAGTCGACGCGCCGAGCACCGGGACGCGGGACGAGTTCTCGAATCTGACCGTCGACATCGGTCTGATCCCCGGCCTCGAGGTGGGCAACCAGATCTTCATCGACGCCGCCAACGACGGCGACAGCGACGGCGACAGCCCCGCTCCCGCCGGTGTCGTCGTGAACCTGCTCGACGAGGACGGCAACGTCGTCGACACCACGACCACCGACGCCGACGGCCAGTACCTCTTCTCCGGGCTCGCGCCCGGCACCTACGTCGTCGAGTTGCCGGCCGAGAACTTCCAGTCCGGCGGTGCGCTCGAGGGCTTCCACCCGTCGACCGGCCCAGCCGCGTCGACCGACCCGAACGACGACGTCGACGGCAACAGCGACGGCATCGGCCAGCCCGACCGGTCGATCCGAACCGGTCCGGTCACGTTGACGCCCGCCGGCGAACCCACCGGTGAGTCCGACCCGGCGGTGACGACCGAGAACGACTTCTCCAACCTCACGGTCGACATCGGTGTGTACTCGCTGTCGTTCGGCGACGTCATCTTCACCGACCTCGACAACGACGGGAACCAGGAGCCCGGCGAGGGTCCCGTGCCCGGCGTCGTCCTCAACCTGGTCGACGAGAACGGCGACCCGATCCTCGACGCAGACGGCAACCCGATCACCACCGTGACCGGCCCGGACGGCGAATACGAGTTCACCGGGCTGCCCGAGGGCGAGTACTTCGTCCAGGTCGACCCGTCGAACTTCGCGCCGGGCGGGCCGCTCGACGGCCTCGTCTCCTCGACGCCGACCGGCGGTGACGACACTGGCCTGCCCGACGGTTCGGGTGGCGTCATCAGCGGTCCGATCACGCTCACCGCGCCGGGTGGCGCCGAGGTCGCGAGTGCATTCGGGTTCACGCCGGGCGCGAGTGCCGGCGACACCGTGTGGTCCGACATCAACCGAAACGGTATCCAGGACCCCGGCGAGCCCGGCGTGCCGAACGTGACCGTCGAACTGCTCGACCCGGCCGGCAACGTGATCGCCACCACCTCGACCGACGAGAACGGCAACTACGGATTCGACGACCTGGAGCCGGGCACCTACGCGATCCGCTTCGTCGCGGCGACGTTCCCCGATGGCGCCCGTGTGACGATCGCCAACGCCGCCGACGACGGACTCGACAGCGACGTCGATCCGACCACGCTCACCACGCCGCCCTTCACGCTCGGCCCTGGTGAGAACAATCCGACGCTGGACGCCGGCATCGTGGTCGCAGCATCGCTTCCCAGGACCGGTGGCGACCCGTGGACCGTCGTCCACTGGGCAGTGCTGCTCCTGGTGGTCGGACTCGTCCTCGTGCTCGGGGTGCGGCGACGTCGCTTCGCCAGTGCGAACTGAGCTCGGGCGTTGCCACGTCCTCAATCGTTCGAGCTACGTTCTGTGCGGTGGTGTCGAGCGCTGAGACCGACGAGCGCCCGTCGTGGCGTGGGTGGCTCCACGCCAGCGCGTTCTTCGTGTCGATCCCTGCAGCGACACTGCTCGTCCTGATCGCCGACTCCGCAGCCGAGCGGGCCTCGGCGGCGATCTACGGGGCCACGCTGATGATCATGTTCGGGACCTCGGCGGCATACCACCGCCTCGCTCGCTCGCCGATCGCTCGGCGACGCATGCAGCGGCTCGACCACGTCGGCATCTACCTGCTGATCGCTGGCACCTACGTACCGCTGGCGATCGTGATGCTGCCGTTGCGGTGGGGCATCCCGCTGCTCGCGTTCGTCGGAGGGTCCGCCGTGTTCGGGGCGATCATGAAGCTCGTCGCGTTCGACCGAGTGGGACGGATGACGTATGTGCTCTATCCCGTGATGGGCTGGGCTGCGGTCGCCACCGCGCCGGCGCTCGTCGAGCACCTGACCTCGTGGCAGCTGTTCTTCATCGTGGCGGGCGGCGTGGTGTACACCGTCGGCATTCCCGTGCTGTTCCTGCGTCGCCCTGATCCGTGGCCCCGCACCTTCGGCTACCACGAGGTGTGGCACGCATTCGTCACCGTCGCCGCTGCGCTCCACTTCGTCGCCGTCGCGTCCATCGTCGCCTGAGGAAGGCGAACTCTGCGCGTCGCCTGACGACAGCACATCGCCTGACGAGGGCGAACGGCGAG
>JBCBDK010000189.1:0-7341 GCA_038529675.1 Actinomycetota bacterium | reverse complement strand
GGGTTCTGTCTCCGAGCAGGAATCCAACTTGTCGGGGGTGTTGTTGGGTTCTGTCTCCGAGCAGGAATCCAACTTGGTCAGTTGGCGGTGAGGCCGCCGAGCCCGGCTTGGAAGGCTCGGAGGCCGTCGATGAGCGAGGTGGCGAGCGATTGCAACTCGGTGCCCTCGACGTCGACCTTGATCGGCACGTCCAGTGCGACCGGCACGTCGACGTCGATCGGGATCGTCTCGTCGATCGGGATCTCGGCGGTCAGCGAGATCGGCACGTCGACGTCGACGGGGACGGTGATGTCGATGGGGATGTCGATGCCGAACGGGCCGTTGACCGAGATGGTCGTGTCGAACTCGGTGTTGATCGGCACGGTCGTGTCGATCGGGACCTCGACGGTGCGTTGGATGGCGAAGTCCTGCTCGATCGAGATGTTCTCGTCGATGTTGACCGTGAACTCGATCGTCGACGACGCGAACTCGTCGAGGCCGACGATCGCCTGATCGAGCCCGTCGTCGATCGACGGGCCGAGATCGTTGACGGTCTCGACGAACCCGTTGATCTGCGATGCGTAGATCGCGGCACCGGCCTCGACGCGGTTGACGTCCTCGCGGGCGGTCGCGAGCTCGGCCCGCATCGTGTCGAGATCCGACCTCGTCGACGACAGCTGCAGCAACGCCATCGCGAGCAGACCGATCGTGCCGAGCAACAGCAGTCCGAACACGCCGACGACGGCCGTCAGGTTGCGTTGGACCCAGGACGGCTCGACGCCGACGGGCCCGACGGAGTCGGCGGGATCGAGCGCTTCGATCTCCTCGTCGGCGCGCAGGGCGAGGACCGGCATCTCATCGGTCGGCGCGGGCGTCGCGGCTGCGTCGGACGCGCTGCCCGCTTCGTGTTCGCCGTGTTCCTCGTGTTCTGCGTGCTCTTCATGTTCACGGTGTTCGTCGTATTCGGTGGTGGATTCGTCGGTGCTCATGGGAGCCTCCTGGTGGGTGGACGTCGGCGACGCGATGCGGCCGACGGCGGCGTCGGGGTCGGCGGCCGCCGACGTTCCGAGCGGGTGAACGGGTGGGTCGACTGCCTCGGCGTGTTGACCGAGAAGGAGTTGGTCGGCACGGTCGTGGTCGCCCGGCGACTCGGACGTCGGCGCCGGTGGTCGTGGTCGTCGAACGGCGACGAGGGCGATCACGAGGCCGGCGGCGAGCGCGATCGCGCTCATCACGAAGGTGTCGGCGATCGACTGCGAGGTCAGTTCCTCCGTCGCCGCCGACACCGCATCGGTGAAGCCAGGGTCCGTGATCGGCGGGAGCTCGATGTCGCCGCGACGGGCGTTGAACCGTGCCAGCCCCCATGCGGTGAGTGCGGACAACCCGACGCTGAGTCCCACCATCCGGACGACCATGACGATGCCGGCGGCGGCGCCTCGTGCATCGGGCTCGGCGTGGTCGACGACCGCCGAGGTCGTCGGCGCGATCGTCAGGCCGATGCCCGCACCGAGCAGGCCGAGCTGGAGCGCGAGGAGCGGGTACGGCGTGTCGCCCGCCCACGTGAAGCCCATCAGCGTGTAGGCGACGGTTGCGGCGGCGAGTCCCACGATGATCGGCGGCCCGTACCAGGTGCGTTCCGTGTAGCGCCCACCCAGGTACGACGCGACCGCCATCGTCGCGGTGAGCGCCGAGAGGATCCACCCGGCCACGACCGCTGAGCGTTCGAGATCCAGCTCGACCGCGTTGACGAACAGCGGCACGTCGACCATGGCGATCACGAGCGCAGCGCCGACGAGGAAGTTGACGACGAGCGCCACCTTCACGTTGCGCCCGCGGAACAGGCGCGTGTCGATCAGCGCGTCACGACCGCTTACCCGCAGCCGTCGCTGGTGCCACACGAACGCGATCGCCGCCGCGAACGCCACCGGGTACAGCGCGCGAAGATCGGTGCCGCCGTTGCCGGTGAGTTGATCGAGGCCCTCGACGCTCTGCACCTCGGCCGAGCCCAACAGCGCCAGGTTGAGTGACACGAGTGCGGTCGTGAGCAACCCGGCGCCGACCCAGTCGATCCGGACCCGGGTCGGCGGGCGGTCGTGCTCGGCGAGTGCCCACCAGACGACCGCCGCTCCGGCGATCGCCAACGGCACGTTGAGCCAGAACTGCCACTCCCACGAGAGAAACCGGACGAGCATCGCGCCGTACAGCGGACCCCACACCCAGCCGAGTGTCTCGATCGCACCGAGGGAGCCGAGTGCCCGAGCGCGCGCGTCGGGCGGGAACACGTCGCCGACGACGGCGAGCGCGACGGGGACCATCGCTCCACCCCCGATGGCCGTCAGAACGCGGCCGGCGAGGAGTGTTTCGAGTGAGTCGGCGAGCGGGATCCAGATCGTTCCGACGAGGAAGATCAACCACGAGACGAGGAACGTCCGTCGTCGCCCGATCACGTCGGACAGCCGCCCGGCGAGCGGCATCACCGCGATGAACGCGATGAGGTAGGCGTTGACGATCCACGCTGCGTCGTCGAGTCCGTCGGGCATGACGAGGCCCAGGTCTGCGACGATCGGACGCAGCATCGTCGAGACGACGGTGAGGTCGTCGGCGGCGACGAACACGCTGAACCCGACCGCCCAGAGGATGGCGCGAGGTGATCGCGTCGAGACGGCGACGCCGTCACGGGCGGTCGCAGCGACGTCGTCGATGCCCGCCTCGGGCGCGGTCCGGCTCACGACGACGCCTCGGTCTCGGCGACGCCATCGGTGGCGTCGAGCACTTCGGCGGGCGGCTCGATGACGAAGTCGGCGCCGTAGTTCGACAGCGTGAGGGTCCAGTCGACGTCACCTTCGTCCAGCGCGGTCGAGAACTCCGCAGCCATCACCGCGCCGTTCACCGGCTGGAGCCACACGTCGATCTCGACGCTCAGGTCGCGCACGAGACGCGCCGTGATGATCTCGACCTGCTCGGCCGGCGCGGTGGCGCTGAGGTGGTAGCGGTCGGCGCCGTCGCGTTCGACCAGCCCGTGGAGCTCGACGTCGGTGAGGCCGGCCATCAGCGGTCGCCACCCGTTCTCCGGATCGAAGAACATCGACGGGTCGAGCTCGATCCCCGGTGGCAGCGGCTCGAAGTCCCCGGTGACCGGGTTGGACAGCCAGATGTCGTCGTCGAGCGCGATCGCCGCGAGTTCGGTCGTGAGGCTGCCGTCGACCTCGACCTCGAGCACGGCCTGCGCGGTGCGAGGGACCTCGAACTGGCCATTGGCTCGGTTGAGCGCGATCGCGTCGAACTCGTCGATGAACACCGGCGCACCCGATCGCTCGAGACGGAACTCGACGCTGGTCGTGTCGCCCATGGTCTCCGCCGACGCGGCGAGGATCGTCGCTGCATCGGCGGGCAGCGGATCACCTGTCGGCTCGGCGACGGTGCCGATTCCGTCGGCGGAGCCGCCGCCGCACGCCGCGAGCACGGCCGCGCCGACCAGCGCCGAGACCGCGGTGCCGAGATGACGCCACCGGCCGCGCAGGGTGCCCGCGTCGATCGAGTCGTCGGGGGCGTCGGGGTGCTGGTGTGATGCGGGTTGGGCTGGCGATGTCTGCATCGGTCGGTCTCCTCGCTCGAACGATGACGACGGAGCGTGCGAACACGCCCGACCCGCCACGAAAACCGTGGCGAACATGGGTACAACCTCTCACGTTCGCGAGGTATTCCGCGCCGCGGATGACACGTTGCCGGGTGGCCGTTCGGCAGTGTCGCGACCACGTCGCGGTCAGTCGAACTGACGAATAGGGGCCCCGATGGCCCCTCGCGGCCCTCATTCGATAAGACACCGTCAAGTCGTTCGTAAGACACCCTCAAGTCACTCAACGGCGGGCGTTGTGGAGTCGATAGCACGTTCATGCTCCGATCGGTACGCCTGGCTCTCGTCGCGGTCGCTGTCTCGGGCGCGATCGGCGCGTCCGTCGGCGTCTCGGCGAGCTCCTCGGTGACGATCGAACCCGACGAGGTCGACGGCGCTGCAGTCGCCACCCAGTCGGCCATCCGCAGCCCTGAGCGGACGAGCGTCGAGCCTGATCCAGGCCCGCAGGCGGGATCGCTCGATCCACTCCTGCAGTCCGTGCTCGATCTGACCAACGCAGAGCGCGCCCGCGTCGGATTGGCTCCGCTGCAGCACAACGCCCTGCTCACGCAGGCCGCCCAGTTGCACAGCGAGGACCAGGCTCGCCGGGACACCCTCACGCACTACGGACCGAACGGTGAGTCGCCGGGCGACCGCATCGCTGCGACCGGCTACCGGTTCCGGACGTGGGCGGAGAACGCTGCGATGGGCTACCGCACCGCCGAGAGCGTGATGGACGGCTGGATGAACAGCCCGGGCCACCGCGACAACGTGCTGCGTGCGAGCGTCACCGAGATCGGTCTCGGGCTGGCGTACACGCCGAGCGGTGTGCCGTACTGGACCCAGGTCTTCGCCGCTCCCAGGTGAACCCCGGGCCGCGACTCGCGGCCGACACCGCCGCGGTGCGGCGTAGCTGAGCGCCCCACGACCACGCGGGCCGCTCAGGCCTTCGTGCGCCGATCACCCCAGTGCGACATCGCGCCCGTGCGCTGGTATCTCGCCGGCCGATCCTCCGAGCCGAGCAGGTGCGTGGCCAACCACAGCCGCTTCAGCCAGCGCACGCGTCCCTTGTCGGCGTCATCGACGTAGCGGCGGCGCGCATGGAGCACGTGGTAGTTGTTCACGAACTGGATCTCACCGCGCTCGAGACGCATCTCCACCCGGTGACCCGGGTCGGCGACGAGTTCGTCGAAGGCCGCCATCGCCTCGTGCTGTGCGTCGGTGAGCCGTGGCGCGTTCGCGTGCCGTTGCGAGGCGTGGATGTAGCCGGGGATGTATCGGACGAAGAGCCGTCCGCCGTGCTCGACGAACGCCGGAACCGAGTAGAACGGCCGACCTCCGGGGCGCTGCTCACCGCGGAAGTCGTAGGGCAGCGGGGCGTACAACTGGGCCGCGAGTGTGGGCTCGGCTCGGACCAGCTCGTTGTGGGCGAGCAGGGCGTTGGCCACCATGCTCTCGCCACCGCTGACGCCCGGTTCGAGGCACATGAGGCCGACGAGGTCCGAGCCGTCGCTGTGGAAGCCGAGTGCCGAACCACCGATCTCGTTGCCCCGAGCGGTCGGGTCGTCGAGCGCCTTGCCCTGATCGCGGACGTTGCCGAGCAGGTGGCCCTTCGCGTTCTGGGGCCACGGTTCGCCGAGGTGGGTGCCGATGCCCCAGTAGATCCACGACGCATCGTCGGGCCCGAGCCGCTCCACGTCGAGCGACGCGATCCTGGCGAACCCGCGACCGTTCACGAGGTCGTCGACGAGTGCGGTGAGGCGCGATGCCAGACCCGGGAGCGGGAAGTCGTCGACCGTCACGTCGAGCACGTCCTCGCGACGGTGACGGGCGATGGTGAGCGCAGCATCGAGTTCGACGTGGTCGTCGTCGGTCAGCCGGAGTGTCCACGCGTCGGGGTCGGCCACATCCGCCGCGCGCCACTCGGCATGCTCCTCGAGTGGTCGAACTGCGTCGGCGGACATCGGTGACGCCGCCGCCCCGCGGTCATCGGCTGCGATCGGCGGGGTGGTCCGATCTGCGGCGGCTGTCGTCGGCGTGCTCATCGGCTCGCCCCGGCGGGTGCGGGCGTTGCGCCTCGGACGAGGCGACCAGGGAGTGCGTCGGTCGCATCGCCGCTCCGATACGTCTCCTGTCCGGCGACGAACGTGTGGAGCCACCCGTCGGCCCGCTGCAGGAGCCGTCGGCCGCCCGCGGGCAGATCGTGCACCACGGTGGGCTTGCGCGGTCGCATCGTGGCGTGGTCGATCACGTTCAGGTCGGCGCGGTAGCCGGGTGCGATGACGCCGCGGTCGTGCAGCCCGACGGTTCGGGCCGTCGCTTGGCAGTGGCGCTGCACGAGAAACTCGAGGTCGATGCGATCCCGTTCCCGATCGCGCCCCCAGTACTGCAGCAGCGTCGTCGGGAAGCTGCCGTCGCAGATCGTGCCGACGTGAGCGCCGCCGTCGCCGAGGCCGGGGACCGTGTACGGGTGGGTCAGCATCTCGTGGCAGGCGTCGAGCCGACCGTCGACGTAATTGAGGAAGGGAAGGTAGAGCATGCCGTGACCCCCGTCGGTGAGCAGGACGTCGAGTGCCTCCTCCTCGGGCGTCGTGGCGTTTCGATCGGCTCGTGACTGCATCGACTCGTCGAGGTCGGGTTCGTAGTCGGGGTCGTCGCCGAGCTCGAACAGCAGGTCGAACCGATGGATCAACCGGCCGCCGAGCTTGTCCCGGCTGCGCTCGGCGCCGGCGCGGTGCTCGGCGAGCAACCGCTCGCGGAACGCAGGGTCGCCGAGGGCCGCGACGCGTTCATCGAAGGGACGGTCGGCGATCTCGCGGAACACCGCGTTCGTCAGGAACGGATTGAGCGTCAGCTCGAAGCCGAAGATGAGTCCGACGGCTCGCGGCGCGACCTGCCCGGTGATCGGGATGCCGGCCTCGTTCGCCTTGGTGAGGTGGTCGAGCACGCTGCGGTAGTGGTCGGGCAGCATCGGGTTGCGCACGACCGAGAGCGACAGTGGTCGGCCGGACCGCTCGACCATCGCCCGCATCGTCGAGAATTCGTCGTCGACATCGAGGAGATCGGACACGACCTGGAGCACACCGGTGCCGGTCGTGCCGACCGCCTCGGCGATGCCGATCAGTTCGTCGGGTGCTGCGGTGAGGGTCGGCGTGTACTCGCCGGTCGAGGCGCGGTGGTTGCGGGTCCGACTCGTGGTGAAACCGAGTGCGCCGGCCTCGATCGCCTGACGCGCCTGCTCGGCCATCGTGGCGATCTCGTCGGGCATCGCATCGTGTTCGTGGCCCGCCCGCTCGCCCATCGCGTGGAGTCGAAGTGCGCCGTGGGGGACCTGGGCGGCGACGTCGAGATCGTGGGGTCGGGCGTCGACGGCGTCGAGGAACTCGGCGAACGACCGCCAGTCCCAACTCAATCCCTCGTGGAGCGCCGTGCCGGGGATGTCCTCGACACCTTCCATCAACTCGATGAGGCGGGTCTGGTCACCGTCGTTGAGCGGCGCGAATCCGACGCCGCAGTTCCCCATGACGACCGTGGTGACTCCGTGCCAGGACGATGGCTGCATCCGTTCCTCCCACGTCGCCTGGCCGTCGTAGTGGGCGTGGATGTCGACGATGCCCGGAATCACCTGTGCGCCGTCTGCGTCGATCTCCACCATGGCGGTTCCGGTGAGGCCTCCGGGCTCGGTGACCTCGGTGAGGACGCCGTCGGAGACCGCGATGTCGGCATGACGGCGAGGTCGGCCGGTGCCG
>JBCBDK010000188.1:0-7393 GCA_038529675.1 Actinomycetota bacterium | reverse complement strand
GACGATTCACGACGTCGCCCGATCGAGACCGGTACGAGTGAGACGATTCACGACGTCGCCCGATCGAGACCGGTACGAGTGAATCGTCTCATCGGCAGGTGGTGTGCTGTGCCGGCTGTCGTGAATCGTCTCACGCCGGGGCGCAGCGCATGGCTGCGTGGTGCATCGTCTCACCGACACCAGGCCTGGTCAGGGCAGGTACCAGCTCGACGTGAGACGATTCACGACGTGACGATGGTCGCCGTTGCGACGCGTGAGACGATTCACGACGGGATGGTCGAGACGCACCGGACCTGCGAGCATCGCCGAGGAGTTTCGATCAAACTTGATATGATCGTGCTCAAGATTTATGAGTGCGGTCTGACCGCGACGTGAGGAGGCAGCGATGGCCATCGATCCGAAGAAGTGGACGATCAAGACCCAGGAGGCGTTCGCGGCCGCCATCGACGACGCGAAGGAGCGCTCGAACCCCGAGCTGACTCCCGATCACGTGTTGTCGGCGATGATGCGTCAGGACGGCACGATCGTCCCGGCCGTCCTCGCCAAACTCGGTCAGGCACCACTCCAGGTCCGCAACCGGATCGATGAACGCGTCGCCGGCCTCCCCAAGGCCTACGGCGGAGACGAGCCGCGGATGTCGAAGGAGCTCACCAACAAGGTGAGCATGGCCGAGAAGTACCAGAAGGACTTCAAAGACGACTTCCTCTCGGTCGAGCACTTCCTGCTCGCGATGAACGACCGACTCGACGTCGGCTCCGAGGAGCTCCTCCAGGCATTGCAGGACGTTCGCGGCAGTCATCGCGTCACCGACCAGAACCCCGAGGAGAAGTTCGCGGCGCTCGAGAAGTACGGCCAGGACCTCACCGATCAAGCGCGGAACGGGCGTATCGATCCGGTCATCGGCCGCGACGACGAGATCCGTCGCGCGATCCAGGTGCTGTCGCGCCGCACGAAGAACAACCCGGTGCTGATCGGCGAGCCCGGTGTGGGCAAGACAGCGATCGTCGAGGGTCTGGCCGTGCGGATCTCCGACGGCGACGTGCCCGAGGGCCTCAAGAACAAGCGGTTGATCGCACTCGACATCGGCTCGATGCTCGCCGGCGCCAAGTACCGCGGCGAGTTCGAGGAACGGTTGAAAGCGGTGCTGAAGGAGATCACCGACGCCGAGGGCGAGATCATCACCTTCGTCGACGAGCTCCACACCATCGTCGGCGCCGGCGGGGCCGAGGGCGCGATGGATGCCGGCAACATGATCAAGCCGCTCCTCGCCCGCGGTGAACTCCGGATGATCGGCGCGACGACGCTCGACGAGTACCGCAAGCACGTCGAGAAAGATCCGGCGCTCGAGCGTCGCTTCCAGCAGGTGTACGTCGGCGAGCCGTCCGTCGAGGACACGGTCGGCATCCTGCGCGGGCTGAAGGAGCGCTACGAGGTGCACCACGGAGTGCGCATCCAGGACTCCGCTCTGGTGAGCGCGGCAACGCTGTCCGACCGCTACATCACGTCGCGTTTCCTGCCCGACAAGGCGATCGACCTCGTCGACGAGGCCGCGTCGAAGCTGCGCATCGAGATCGACTCGCTGCCGACCGAGATCGACGTCGTCGAGCGGCGCATCCTGCAGCTCGAGATCGAGCAGGTCGCACTGGAGAAGGAGTCGGACACGGCCTCCAAGGAGCGTCTCGAAGCCCTCACCGACGAGTTGGCCGGACTCAACGTCCAGGTCGCGGAGATGAAGCGGCATTGGGAGCAGGAGAAGCAGGCCATCGACGCGATCCGTGAGACGAAGGAGGAGCTCGAACAGCTACGGACCCAGCTCGAGCGAGAGACCGACCTGAACCTCGCCGCCGAGATCCGCTACGGCCGCATCCCCGAACTCGAGCGTCGCGTCGAGGACGCCACCGCTCACCTCGACGAGTTGCAGGCGACGAACGCAATGCTCAAGGAGGAGGTCGACGCGGAGGACATCGCCGAAGTCGTCGCGAAGGCGACCGGCGTGCCGGTGTCGCGCCTGATGGAGTCCGAGCAGCGCAAGCTCGTCCACCTCGAGGAACTCCTCCACCAGCGGGTGATCGGCCAGGAGGACGCGGTCGGCGCTGTCGCCAACGCGATCCGACGATCGCGGGCGGGGCTCTCCGACCCGAATCGTCCCATCGGCTCGTTCATGTTCCTCGGCCCGACCGGCGTCGGCAAGACCGAGCTCGCCCGAGCGCTCGCCGAGTTCCTCTTCGACGACGAACGGGCGATGGTCCGCATCGACATGGGCGAGTACATGGAGAAGTTCTCCGTCTCCCGCCTGATCGGCGCGCCGCCCGGCTACGTCGGCTACGACGAGGGTGGCCAACTGACCGAGGCTGTTCGTCGCCGGCCGTACTCGGTCGTGCTGCTCGACGAGATCGAGAAGGCGCACCCCGACGTGTTCAACACGCTGCTCCAGCTGCTCGACGACGGCCGGCTCACCGACGGCCAGGGCCGAACGGTCGACTTCACCAACGTCGTGTTGATCATGACGTCGAATCTCCCGGGCGATCCCCTCGACTTCTTCAAGCCCGAGTTCATCAACCGCGTCGACGACATCATCCGCTTCCGTTCGCTCACCGAAGCCGACCTCGAACGCATCGTCGGTATCCAGCTCGAGCGGCTGGTCCAACGACTCGCCGATCGGAAGATCACACTCGACATCGACGACGCCGCGATGGCGCAGCTCGCGAGCGAGGGGTACGACCCGGCGTTCGGCGCCCGCCCGCTCAAGCGCATCATCCAGCGGGAGATCGCCGACCCCGCCTCGATCCTCATCCTCGACGGAACCGTCGTCGACGGCGGCACCGTCAGCGTGACCGCAGGCGGTGCCGGCGAACCGCTGTCGGTCACGGCGTCTTGACGAACGCGTCACCGTTCGCCCCGGGAAGAGGCGGCGACATCGACCGCGCGTGGTCAGGACTTGAGGAACTTGACGCAGTCTTGACCCACGAGCGGGCCCCGATCTGTCAGGATGAACTCATTCCTTCCGCTGGAGCCCCGGGTCGCCCCCGGGGCTCCCGCCGTTTTCGGGCTCGCCGCTGTGGGACTCGGTGGCGCCGAGGTAGGTCAGGCGGAACTGCGCCGACTGCTGCCGTGTGAGCTCGAGGCGGCCCCCGTCTGACTCCGCGAGGCGGCGAGCGAGCGCGAGTCCCCGACCGTGCGGTGAGTGATGATCGGCTGGCCGCTCGAACAGCGTCGCCACCTTCGCCGTCGGGATGCCGCCACCGTCGTCCTCGACGGTGATCGAGGTCCCCGAGACGAGGATCGCCAACGCTCCGGCGCCGTGGATGAGCGAGTTCTCGATCAGTACGTTCACGATCTGGCCGACCAGGCCCGTCGTCGCACGGACCGGGGTGACCGGTCCGGTCGTGACGACGATCTGGCGCCGCCGCTGCTCGAACCGGCTGCGCCAATCGTCGACATGGTGGTCGACCAGTTCGACCAGATCGAGGTCGGATCGTTCGCCGGTCGAACCTGTGCGGGCGACGGCCAGCAGCTCGTCGAGGGTCGCGTTGAGCTCGTGGGTCTGTTCGAGCACCGCACGGGCCTCGTCGGCGACGGCGGGATCATCGTGGCGCTCGAGCAGTTCGAGCCGGATCGCCAGCCCGGTCAGCCCGGTTCGGAGCTGATGGGTCGCGTCGGCGGTGAAGCTCCGCTCCGCGGCGAGCATGCGATCGACGCGACCGGCACTGAGTCGGAGGGACCGGGCGATGTCGTCGATCTCGGCGATGCCCGACGCCGCCGCCGGCGTCGTGAAGTCGCCGTCGCCCACACGACCTGCGGACCGTGCGAGCCGTTCGAGCGGCCGGGCCATCTGGCGCGCCTGGATCGCGGCGAGCAGCCCGGCGGCGATCAGGGCGAACACCGCGATCACGGCCAGCCGTGTGAACAGCAGCGTGCGTTCGTCGGGCTCGGCGGCGTCACTGACGACGATGAAGACCGGAGCGAGCAGGACGGTCAGTACCACGACGACGACCATCAGCGTGGAGAGGACGAGACGGCGACGCATTCGAGCAGTTCCCTCGACCGATCAGGCCTCGTCCGCGTCGCCCGGCTCCGGGTCGAACCGGAATCCGACGCCGCGCACCGTGACGATCTTCGACGGCGGATCGGTCCGGTCGAGAATCTTCTTGCGCAACGTCGACACATGCGTGTCGAGCGTGCGGGTGGAGCCCCACCAGTTCTCGTCCCAGACCGTGCTCATGATGTCGTCGCGGGTGCAGGTGACGCCAGGACGCGCCATCAGCATCGCAAGGAGGTCGAACTCCTTCGAGGTCAGCTCGACCTCGGTGCGGGCACCGTCGTGCGGCGGGTCGGTCACGAAGCATCGCCGTGCCGCGGTGTCGAGCTCGATCGCCGCGCCGGCCAGCGTCGCCCCGGTCGAGTGTGGTGTGGTCGCGGCCGTGTCCGCGGCGAGCCGCAGCCGCGCCTTGATCCGCGCGACGAGCTCCGCGAGCCGGAACGGCTTGGCGACGTAGTCGTCCGCGCCGGCGCCGAGGCCGACGATCACGTCCATCTCCTCCGCGCGCGCGGTCAGCATGATGATCGGGAGCGTCGGGTGCTCGGCCCGCAGCCGACGACAGATGTCGAGCCCGTCGATGTCGGGCAGCGTGAGGTCGAGCAGGACGAGGTCGGGAACGGCGACCGCGACCTGGTCGAGTGCGGGCTGGCCGGCGTCGACGTGGACGACGTCGAGCTCCTCGGTCCGCAAGACACGGACGAGGGGTTCACTGATCCGTTCGTCGTCCTCGACGAGCAGCACCGTGGCCATTGCGTCGAGCGTACGACCGCGGTCCCCGCCGCCGGGGGACCGGCCGTCAGCGAGGCCGATCGCGCGGCGGCGCCTTCGGGAGCCGGATCACGGTCTTCGTTCCCGCCTGCTCGCCGGTGAGGATCGTCAGCCCGTACTCGGGCCCGAACGCCGAACGGAGGCGGGTGTCGACGGCGAGGATGCCGACGTGCGACGTCGAGCCCGAACCCGACAGCGCCTCCTGGAGCGCGTCGGCGTCGATGCCGACACCGTCGTCCTCGACCGCGATCGCCACCTCCGGGCCCGCGTCCACGGCCTCGATCCGCAGTTGCCCGGGGCCGGGCCTCGCCTCGAGGCCGTGTCGGATCGCGTTCTCCACGATCGGCTGCACCGTCAGGAACGGCAGCCGGACCGGGAGGACCTCCGGTGCGATGTTGAGCACGACCTCGAAGCGATCGCCGAAGCGGACCCGCTCGAGGTCGAGGTAGGTCTCGACCAACGCCAGCTCCTCGGACACGGTCGTCAGGTCGGTCTGCTGGCGGAAGGTCGCACGCAGGAACTCGGAGAAGTTCGTCAGCGCCGACCTGGCGCGAACCGGGTCGGACATGACGAGGCTCGCGATTGCGGTCAGCGAGTTGTGGAGGAAGTGCGGCGAGATCTGTGCGCGCAGCGCGCGGAGTTCTGCCTCGGCCGCGTACGCCCGTGACTGTTCGAGTTCGGCGAGCTGCAGCTGTGACGAGACGAACGCTGCGAGGTCGCGCAGGCCGCTCATCCTGAGCCCGTCGCCAGGCGGGGCGACGACGTGGATCGTCCCGAGCGGCACGTCGTCGGACGTGATCACCGCCACCGCCGCCTCCACCTGTGTGCCGTCGAGCGTGACCTGGAACAGCGTCGGCTTCTCCGAGCGCCGGCGGTCGAGCACGGTCCGGGCGTTCGCCTCGACCTCCTCGCCCCAACCCAAGGCCCCGCCCGCCTCGGCGCAGAGTCGGTCGCCGTCGGTGACCGCGACCGCTCGTGCAATGAGGAGTTCGCACGCGGTCCGCGCGATGCGGTCGGCCGAGCCGTCGAACCCCGACCGCACGGCACGGCTCAGATCGTTGAGCGTGGCGAGGAGCTCGAGCCCACCGCCGTGCAGCACGACCGGCCGACGTCGACGCTTCACGACCCCGCCCCGGCTCGGCGCGAGACGCCTGCGCGTACACCGGCCGCTCCCGAGCGATCACGGCGCGCACGCACCCGCTCGGGCACGTGCATGAGCGCGAACTTGTGGCCGACGTCGGCAACGCCCTCCGGGTCTCGCAACGACACGACGATCCCGCTGAGGAACGCGAGCGGGACGCTCCACACCGCCGGCGTCGCCAGCACGGCGAACGGCCAGCCGGTCTCGACGATCCGGAGCATCGACACGACGGCGGCGAGCGTCGAGAGACCGCCGCCGATCGTCGCCGCCGCGAACGCTCCTCGTCGGGTCAGGCGCGGCCACCACACGCCGAGAACCAGCAGCGGGCAGATCGACGAGGCAGCGATCGAGGTCGACCAGCCGATGAGCACGTTGATGTCGAACGACTCGACGAGCAGGCCGGCGCCGATCGACACCGCAGCTCCGAGCCACACCGCGCCGCGGAACTGCGGCACCCCGGCCTGCAGGATGTCGTGGCTCACCGCGCCGGCCATCGCGATCAGGAGTCCGGACGCGGTGGACAGGAACGCTGCGGACGCTCCGGCCGCGACGATCGAGGTGAGGATGTCGGATCCGAGACCGTCGAAGAGCCGCTGCCCGACGACGACGGTGGCGGAGTCGGCGGCACCGTTTCCGAGCAGGTCGGGTGCGACGACACGGCCGACCGCACCGAACAGCGGGAGCATCGCGTAGTACGGCGTGATCAGTGCGAGCACCCAGAGGTTGGTGCGCCTGGCTTCGCGTCCGGTCGGGTTCGTGTAGAAGCGCGAGACGATGTGGGGCAGGCCCATGATCCCGAACATGTTCGCGAGCAGGATGGCGATCGAGAAGTAGAGGGGGTGGCCGCCGCCGATGCTCGACTCGCCGAGCGGTTCGACCCACTCCTCGCCCGTCGTCCGATCGACCGGGCTCGCATGTGGCGCGGCCGCGCCCTCGGGCCAGGTGATCGTCGTCCCGGCCGCAACAGCGAGGTTCCCCGGCGTCAGCGTCCGCTCGCCGTCGATGCGTTCGCCGTCGAGTCGACCGTCCACGACGACCGTGGTCTCGTCCGGGACGTCGATCGTGATCCCTCGTTCGTAGGTGACGTCGATCGTCTCCGGGAAGGTGGGGAACCCGTCGTCGGCGAACCCGGGCCGGTCCTCGCTCAACCACGTCCCGGCGATGAACACGAACGGTACGAGGATCCCGAGGAAGATGAAGAAGAACTGGAACCCCTGCACGAAGGTGATGCCGCGCATCCCACCTGCGCTGAGGTTGGCGGCGACGAGGATGCCGACGGCCGCGACGCCGACCCAGTAGGGCGTGCCGATCAGCTCGCGTACGACCACGCCGGCACCCTTCAGCTGGGCGAGCAGGAAGAACCAGCTCGACACGATCACGAGCACGGCCACGACCGGCCGCAGCTTCGGCGCGTCGAGTCGCCCGTCGACGAACTCGGGGATCGT
>JBCBDK010000187.1:0-7399 GCA_038529675.1 Actinomycetota bacterium | reverse complement strand
ATCGGCCGCTACCTTCACTACGTTGTCCTCGATGTCGCTCATCGGCCGCCACGACGCCATCGGCGCCGTTCGTGCCGTGCTGGTCGCCGGTCATGGCACGGTCGCCATCGTCGCACCCCCGGGTGGCGGCGTGTCGGCCTTTCTCGACGAGGCGGTCGTCGAGGCCACCGAGCTCGGTGTCCCGACGTTGCGGGCCGCCGGCCGCGCAGCCGAGTCGAACGTCGCGCTCGGGCTCCTCCGTGAGCTCGCGGCCCGCGACGACTCGGGCGAGCTGGCCCGTGGACTCAACGACGCCACCGACGGCCAGTACGAACAGGCGCTCCTCGACTGGGCTGCCGGTACACAGCCACTCGCCGTCGTCGTCGACGACACGCACCTCGCCGATGTGGTCAGCGGGCGAGCGCTCGACTACCTGGCGAGACGAACCGGGAACACCTCGGTCGTCCTCGTCGTCGGAGGCCACGAGGCGACCCAGCTTGACGCACTCGAACTGGCGCCGATGACCGTCGACGAGCTGATCAGCGTCCTCGCTGAGCGGTTCACGGACGTGGACGAGGCCGTCGCCCGTCGAGTCGCCGACCTGGCGGAGGGTTCGCCCCTCGTTGCGATCGAGGTCACTCGCACGCTCGACGATGCGCAGCGCCGAGGGAGCGCACCGCTGCCCCAGTTCCCGGTGACCGCCACGCCGATCCGCCACGCGTTCGACGTCGCGATCCGTGACCTGCCCGACGCCACCCGACGTGCACTGTGCGTCGCCGCTGCCGAGCCGACCGGGGAACTCCGGGTGATCGCCGCGGCGATCGACGCCCTCGGCGAATCGCTCGAAGCACTGGACGAGGCCGAGGCGAGCGACGTGATCTCGATCGCGGACGGCACGGTTCGGTTCGACCATCCGATCCGACGCAGCGTCGCGTATCACCAGCTCCCGCCTGCAAGTCGGCGCGGCGCCCACCGAGCGTTGGCCAACGCACTCGACGCGCCACAGGACGCCGAACGCCGAGCTGCGCACCTGGCGGTCGGAGTGACCGTCCCCGATGAGCGGATCGCCGCGGACCTCGAGTTGATCGCCGAGGCTGCCGAGCGACGTCGGGACTTCGTCGAGGCACGACGTTGGTGGACGGCTGCATCGCAGCTGACGCCCGACGGCCACGAGGCCCATCGACGTGCGGAACGAGCGAACGCCGCGCAGGGCGGTGACGCCGACCCGCTCGCCGGACTGACGAAGGCGGAGCGACGCGTCGCCGCCGTCGTCGGAGCGGGCGCCACCAACAAGGCCGCCGCCGAGACGCTGTACGTCAGCGTCAAGACGGTCGATGCCCACCTGCAGTCGATCTACCGAAAGCTGGCCATCACGTCGCGCGCCGAACTCGCCGTCCTCGTCACGCACGCCGACCTCGCCGGAGCACCGGCCGCCGGGTGAGATGACGAACGCCGACGGAGACACCTTCGACGCCTGGCTCGACGCCGCCGGCTTCGATGCCGACCCCGATGCACTGCTGACGGGTCGCGCCGCCGACGAGGTCGCCGCCGCCGGCGACGCCGACGATCTCGGAGATCCGTGGGCCGAGCTCATCACCGAACCCGGCGCGCTGACCGACGCACAGGTCGGATTCGTGATCGAGTCGAATCCCACGCTCGGTGCCGCACTGCGGGGCGGCACGTTGCTCGCCGACGCACCGTTTGCCGAGCTCCCCGACGACGCGATCGCGTCCGCCGACGAGGCGATCATCGAGATCGACCCGACCGCCCACGACGACCCCGACAGCCCTGCTGGCTCGGGCGACCCGGCTCGCTGACTGCGCTGCGGCCGCGCGATCACGACGCCTGCCCGTCCGTGTAGAGGCGGTCGTACACCCGGACCATCGTGTCGGCGACCGCTGTGTCCAGCGGTCCTGACAGCGGATCGTTGGTGGTCTCCCGCCAGCGAGCCAGCCCGGCCAGCAATTCGGCCTCGCGCTGTTCGGGCGCGAGGTCGTCGAGGCCCAAGGCGCGGACCGGATCGTCCGCAGCGAGCAGCCGCTCGACGTCGTGACGGTGAGCGTCTCCGAGCGCGACGGCGCCCGACAGCACGAGATGGCCCGCCTGGAGCAGCCCGAACTCGAGCGCAGACGCGTCGATCCGGTCGATCACTGCGGCGAACGAGGGCGCGTCAGGGTGGCCGGCAGCACTCAGCTCGCGACCGACCGTACGGAGGGCGGCCAACGCCGTACGAGCTTGGAGCACCCGGGCCCGCGGCAGGAAGGTCTCCGAGATCACTCGCTGCAGCGCACCGACACCGGATGCCTCGACGAGTGCGCGTGACAGCTCGCCGGCGGAGCCGACCTCGCCGGCGGCGATCGCTGCCACCGAATGACGCAGGCCGAACAGCCCGAACCGGTCGAGAAGATCACGGCGGATCTCGGCGGTCAACGGACTGAGCCCCACGTCGCAGACGTCGTCGACCGACAGCAGCAGTCGTTCGCGATCGCCGGCGGCCATGTCGGCGAGCTGCACCAGTGCGGCGTACTCGTGCTCGCGCAGCGTGAGCCCGGTCTCTGCGAGCAGGCCTGCGACGGGCACAACGTCACCGACCAGCGAGCGGACGACGGGATCGCGGGCGTAGCGACGCGCAATCCGCGCCGCCGACTGCATTGCGTCGGGCCGGCACGCACCGATCTCGTCGGCCCGCGACAGCACCGCGATCGCATTGACCGGGGAGGAGCCGGCGACCGAGCGATCCAAGAACGAGCCGAGGAAGTCGGCATCGGACCGGTGGAGGTGCCGCATGAGGTAGACGACCGCGTCGGCATTTGCCGGGTCGCTGCCGTCGTGCTCGAGGAACGTCTGCGTTCGGCGCGAGTTCTCGTCGTTCAGCGACTCGAGGCCCGGTGTGTCGATCAGGGTCAACTCGGCCAGCACCCGGGCCGGCCAGCGGACGTCGAGATGGTCGATGTCGCCGAGGTGGAGCCCGCCGAGATCGACGTGGAGGACCTCATCATCGCGGCGAAACCGCAGCGGCGCATCGGTGCCGTCGTGCAACCGGGCAGCCACGTCGTAGCCGGTCGCGTGGCGGTACAGCGTGACGATCCGGGTGCACTCGCCGGCGTCGGTCGCTGCGAGCCGTTCACCGACCAGCGCGTTCAGCAATGTCGACTTGCCCGCCTTCAACCGACCGGCGATCGCGACGCGCAGCGGGCCGCGCAACCGCTCCGAGATCTCGTCCACCCGCTCGGCCAGTTGCGTGCCGACGGTCAAGCGCGTGGCGAGGTCGCACAACTCCTCGATGTGCCCGACGACCCCGACCGCATCGCCTCGCCCGCTCTCGGACCCGGCCTGCGTCATCGCGACCTCTCATGCGGTCGCGTCGGCTGGTCCGCCACCGGCGCACCCGAGATCGCATTCCGCAGCGCGGCGAGCCGCTCCAGCGCAGCGCCGAGTTCCTGACGCCGACGGGTCGTCTCGGCATCGCCCTTCGCGACTGCGTCGCTGGCCTGCGTCGCCGCTGCGGTCCAGCTCGCCTGCAGCTCACCGATCAGGTCGACGAATTCATCGCGGAGACCTCGTTGGACCGATCGGAGCAACGTGGTCAGCTCGTTGGTCACCTCGAACTGCACGTCGTCGGTGAACGTCCGCAGCTGCGTGCGTGCGGCCTGGCGGCGCATCTGCAGCTTCCGTTTGCGATCCTCGAGCAGCTGGAACCCCCCGAACAGTGCACCGGCGCCGAGCAACACCGGGTTCGACGCGATGAACACGGCCGCCGCCTGCGGCAGGAACTGGCTGCTGATCCCGAACATCAGAACACCGCCCTGGGCGCCGCGCAGCCCGGTCATCCCGGTCTTGAACGCTCGACCGCCGGTCGACTCTTTCGGATCGAGACCGCGCGAGCGCCACATCGCCGCCGTGTCGAGCACGTCGAGCGCGCTGCTCGATGTCGGCCCGACCACATCATCCGCGGCGAGCAGTGACGCCAGCTCGGCGCGGAGGTCGACGCGACCTCGTTCGACCGAGGTGAACGCCTGGGCAACCGCAGCCGCGACGTCGGTCTGCAGGGTGCGAGCGAGGTCGTCCCACTGCTCGGCGGTGGTGATCGACTCGATCTCGTCCTCGATCGAGCGCGTCGTCGCACGGATCGAACCCCGCAGCCGGTGGGTCACCTCGGTCGAGAGATCGGTGATGCGGTCGCCGAGAACGGTCTGCCAGCGCGCCGAACCGGCGCGGAGCTCGTCGAGCCGGGCAGACGCGCCCTGGGCCTGTCGGCTCAGCCGATCGGCCGCACTCGGGTCATCCAGTGCGCTGCGTTCGGCGTCCAACATGGCGACGGTTGCGTCGATGATCGACGTCGCCTCATCGACGGCCCGACCGACAGCTCCAGTGCGAGCCGGCCCGATGATCGACGTGTCGAGGGTGGCCAGGAGCTCGGGCACACCGCTGCGCTCGTTCAACGCTCGATCGCGGGCCGCGAACGCAGCGGCCCGCAGCGCCGAGCTGACGGGAACGATCGGCAGCGCGAGCTCACGCACGTCGAGGTGCGTGCGGTTCAGCTCCATGACGCGTCGCCACGATGACGCGAGATCGGTCTTGGTCGCTGCGAGCACCACGTTGGGACAACGCTCGAGGGCCGTCGTCAGGAAGTCCAGCTCGGTCGCCGTGAGTTCGCTCGTTGCGTCGCTCACGAAGATGAGCCCGTCGGCGAACGGGAGGAACGAAAGTGTCGCTGCGGCGTGCCCGGCACCGAGTCCACCCATTCCGGGCGAATCGACCAACACGAGCCCGTCGGCGAGCAGCGGGCTCGGGACGCTCACATCGACGCGCTCGACGAGACGGTCGGAAGTGTGGGCGTCACCGGCTTCGTCGCCGCCGACCTTGACGTTGTGTTCGGTGACGAAGCGGGCGACGTTGTCGACGTCGATCGGCTCGGCGCGCGGCTCGGTGTCGCCGGCGTAGCGGACGACGGCACTCGGCTGCTCCCCGTGCCGGACGAGCGTGAGCGCGGCGGTGGCGATGTCGTCGTCGACGGGGCAGATGTCGACGCCGATCAAGCTGTTGACCAGTGAGCTCTTGCCCTGCTTGAACTCACCGACGACACACACGACCGTTGCAGGTCGAGCGACTCGGACACGGGCTGCGCCAATGCGCGCAGCGAGGTCGGGGCGCTCGGGTTCGAGCACCGATGCGAGTTCGGCGAGTCGCTGGTCGAGCTGGTTCGACGACGAGGACCCGGGCGCCTCTCCGGTCATGCGTCGAAACCCGGCTCACCCTCGACCGAGTCGTCCCACCCACCGGTTCGCTCGTCGTCCGGCAGGTCCGGCTCGGACGGCGACGTGACGGCGTCACCGACGGGGTCGATGTCGAGCAACTCGAACGCGTCGAGGCGGGCGCTGCCAGCGCTCGGGGCGAGGTCGACGACATCGGGCGTCGGATCGATCGTCGGCGGCTCGGCGGCCTCTGCCGACGGCGTGGCGGTCGGCGTCGGGGTGTCGGTGAGCGACGGGGCGATGTCGTCGGAGGCCGACTCGCTCGAGGCCGCTGGGCTCGGCCCCGACGCCGACGGCGACGTCGGCGTGTCGGCACCGATCGGATCGAGGCCCGACCCGTCGGCATCGAGTACCGCCTCGAACGGGTCGACGAGTCCGGACACGACTACGGATGATCCGGCACCATCGACATCGCCGAACGCCTCGCCGGACACGAGTTCTGACACGTCGCCGAACGGTGCAGCCGGGTCGATCGACACGCCGACCGAACCGAGCCCGATGACGTCATCGTCGTCGATCGGAGCGAACTCGTCGGTCGGCTCGAAGTCGGCCCGATCCAGTGCGTCGAGCCACCTCTCATCAGCGCCGTCGTCCGCCCTGACGTCGTCGGGTCGTGTGACGTCGAGCGGCTCGGCGTCGACGTCCTCGGATGCGAGCACGAGGTCGGACTCCGTTGCCAGCGTCGTCGCGTCGAGCGCGCCGACGCCGACGAAGTTGACGTCGGGAAAGCCGCCGACGAAGTCCTCGATGCGAGCGTCGTTCCAGCGCGAATCGGTGCTGAGATAGGTATCGAGCCAGCTCACGGGCGGTCTTCGTCCTCCACGGCCAGCACGCTAGACGATCGGTCTGACACCTCGAATCGGGAGAATCCCCGATCTGTGGCGACGTCTCGCGCCATCATCGGCGTCGTGTTCGAGGCGATCCGGGCCTCGCGGTGACCGGTTCGGATCGACCATGATGGAGCGAACATGAAGTGCGGGATGACACGATGACCACCCGGTTGGCGCTCGGCGTCGACCTCGGCACGACGTACACCTGTGCGGCGGCGGCGGAGCCCGGTCGTGTGGTCCGGATCATGCAACTGACGGGCACGTCCCAGACGATCCCGTCGGTCGTGTCGGTGACCGACGACGGGCTGCTCGCCGGCGAGGCGGCCGAGCGTCGGTTGGTGACCCACCCGGCCGACACCGCACGGGAGTTCAAGCGCCGACTCGGCGACCCGACACCGATGGTGCTGGGCGGTCGCGCGATCGGAGCCGACGAGCTCACCGGCGCGCTGCTCGCCGAGGTGGTCCGGCGCGCCGAGCAACATGAGGGTCGCCGACCCGATGTCGTCGGACTCGCGCATCCCGCGTCGTGGGGGCCGTTTCGCTTGGACGTGCTGCGTGACGCAGCACGTCACGCCGGGGTGGATGACGCCGTCCTCGTCCCGGAGCCCGTCGCGGCAGCGATCGCAAACCAGGATCGAGTCGAACCGGGCTCGCTCGTCGCCGTCTACGACCTGGGTGGCGGCACGTTCGATGCCGCCCTCGTCCGAATGGACGACGAACCGGTCGTCGTCGGAACTCCCGAAGGCGTCGAGCGCCTCGGGGGCATCGACTTCGACCAGGCGCTGCTCGCACACGTCGACGCCGCCGTCGGCGGGCAGGTCTTCACCCTCGACCGTTCCGACGACGCTGCACGATCGGCGCTGATGCGGCTCCGCGCCGAGTGTCAGACGGTCAAGGAGCACCTGTCGCAGGACACCGACGCCGAGATCGCCGTGTCACTCCCCTCGGTGCAGACCTCGATCCGGGTCACGAGGGCCGAGTTCGAGTCCATGGTCCGGCCTCGCCTCGACGACTCGTTGGCCGCCCTCGACCGCGTCGTGTCGTCCGCTGGCGCCGAGTGGGCCGACGTGTCCGCCGTCCTGCTCGTCGGCGGGTCCTCCAACATGCCGATCGTCGGCCAGCTCGTCTCCGAGCGGACCGGGCGCCCGGTCATCTCCTCGACGAGCCCGCACCTGGCGATCGCCGCAGGGTCCGCACGGGTCGCGCTGGCGAGTGGGTCGATCGGCCGGGCCGACGACGAACCAGACCCGATGGTCGGCGCGACCGTCGTCGAGGATCGAGGCGTCGACGAGCAGGTCCCCGTTGCGCCCGGGGCGGTGTCCTCGAGCGGCGAGC